>JASHRP010000424.1 GCA_030037375.1 Bryobacteraceae bacterium
TCAAGGACCTTCAGACCACCGCGACTAAACAGTTCGAGATCGATCGAGAGCCTGCGGTCGACCATTCCGGCAAGCGGCAGGCCCTTGAGAAACAGGCCGCGCGCGACCGAAACCGCGTCCTTCATGGCTTCGCGAAAGCGAGTATCGAAGCGCCGAGCGAGCAGGGCTTCGAGCGGATAGCCGTGCCGCTCCATGACATCGAGCGGCAGATAGACGCGGTCTTTGAGCAGATCGACGGTTATATCCTGCCAATGATTGGCAAGCTGGAGGGCGGTGCAGGTTGCGTCAGAAAGAGTCTGACGCTCGGCATCGCGGTAGCCGCACAACCCGAGCACTAATCGGCCAACTGGGTTGGCCGAGTAACGGCAGTATTCGAACAGCTCTTCGAAATTGCGGTAGCGAGTGATAGTCTGATCGCGCTCAAAGGCGGTAATGAGATCGTCGAAAAGAGTTTGCGGCAGCTCGAAACGGGCGACCGTTTCCTTCAGTGCGACATAGACCGGGTGGGAAGCGATGCCGGAGCCGTACATCGCGCGTAGTTCCCCGCGCCACCACGCTAGAAGGCGCAAACTCTCCTGAGGATTGCCGATCTCATCGCCGAGATCGTCCGCCCAGCGACAGAAAGCGTAGACGTTGTAAAAATCCTGGTGCAAGCGCTTCGGGAGCAAGAAGCTGACTACGTGGAAATTTTCGTAGTGGTGCGTGGCGAGCCAGCGTGTATAGTCGAGCGACTCCTGAGGCATCCAGGCGCGCTTCATCGATTCCGAAGAGGCCAGGAACTCGGTGGGAGCGAGATACATGGCGGCTGCGAGGGCTTAGGGAATGATCGCGGTCTTCAGATGGCCGTTGTGGCTCATCAGATGCTGCATGACTTCCAGCAGGTTGGTGAGAGGTTCGACGCGATTCACAAAATCCCGAGCGGTGACATAACCGCCACTGACTGCATCGAGAGCCTTGCGGACCAGAGCGGGCGTGTGGTGGAAACTGGCCTTTAGGGTCAATTCGGAGTAGTGCAACAAATCCGTGTTCACCCCGACCTCGGATCCCGACGGACAACCGCCGAAGAAATTCACGACCCCGCCGCGGCGGAGAAGCTTAACGGCAAGTTGCCAGACTTCCGGTAGTCCGACGGCTTCGATGACAACGTCGGCTCCGCGGCCTCCGGTGAGATGGCGGACAGCGGTTACCGGATCGGCTCCATCATCGTTCAAAACGGTCTCGGAGGCGCCAAGCCGCACGGCGCGATCGAGCTGCTGCTGTCTTCGACCCACGGCGATGACACGAGCCTTGTAGACGGTGGTCGCAAGACGCACGAACATCATTCCGATCGGCCCAAGGCCGATTACAGCGACGCTGTCGGCGGGACGGACGCCAGTCTCCTCAAGCCCCCGCATTACGCAAGAAAGCGGTTCAACCAGAGCGGCGTCCTGATAGCTGACATGCGCGGGTATATGGTGCAAATTTTTGCGAACGATGCGTTCGGGGATGCGGATATACTCGGCGTACGCCCCGTTGTTAAACATCAGATCGTCGCACAGGTTTTCTTGTCCGTGGAGGCACTGATAACATGCGCCGCAGGGGGCCGAATTCGCCGCGACCACGCGGTCGCCGATTTTGAACCCGCGAACGTCCTCACCCATGGCAACGATGTCGCCGGCCAGCTCATGCCCGAATAGGGAGGGCGGCTGGATCATCATGGCGTGATAGCCACGGCGGAATACTTTGACATCCGTTCCGCAGGTCAGCGCCGTGCGGACGCGCACCAGAACGTCTCCCGGCGCGAGCCTTGGAATGTCTACACGCTCAATGCGCAGCTGCTCCTTGCCATAGAGCACGGCAGCCGTCATCTGATCTGTCACTCTTTATTCACCTCTGCGGCTGTACCACTATCTTCAACGATCCATCCACGGGATGCAACGCACGCTCAATCCCTTCATGAATTTGGCTTAACGGATACCGGTGGGAAATCAGCTCCTCCACCGGCAGCGCGCGGCTGAAGACCAGCTCCGCAGACTCCTTCTGTAAGTCTACCGAAGCGCTGTAGGCTCCGCATAGGGTTCGCTCTTCCATGCAAATGGATGCTCCGGAGACCTCGATGCGCTCCTGGTGCGAAGTCTGGGCGAAAAGCAGAATGCGCGCGCCCGGCCTGGAGCAGGCAACAGCCTGTTCGACAATTCCGGGAGCCGACGCCGCGACGATTACGATATCCGCTCCGCGTCCGTTGGTCATGGACCGGACGCGAGGATCGAGCTTGTTCTCCCGCGGATCGAACGCCTCGACCGCACCGAAGCGTTCCGCAAGAGCGCGGCGGCCTTGCATGGTATCCGTGGCGAGAATTTTCGCGCCGCTCCGCGCCGCGATCATCGTGAAAATCAATCCGATAGGGCCCTGACCCAAAATCGCGACCAGGTCGTCCGGCTGGGGATCGATTTGTTTGACGCCCTTCAGGCAGGTGTTCACGGGTTCGACGAAGCATGCCTGGTCGAACGAGACGCCAGACGGAATTTTTTCGACGCCGCGCTTGACGATCCAGTCCATCGCGCGCACGTACTGAGCGAAACCTCCGCCGGCCGGCTCATAACCCGCGGTCACGCCGACGCGCTTGTAGACCGGGCATTGGGCGTAGAGCTTGCGCCGGCAGTAGAAGCAGTCGCCACAGGGAATGTGATGGAAGACGATAACGCGATCGCCTGGCGCGTAGCGTGTGACTCCCTGGCCGACCTCAGCTACCACGCCAGCCGTCTCATGACCGTAAATGCGCGGGCCGGGCAAAAGATTGTAAGCGATCTTCTTGAGGTCGGTGTGGCAGATGCCGCAAGTTTCGACGCGGATCAAGATCTCGCCCGGGCCAATCTCTGGAACCGGGACGACCTCTACTTCGACAACGCTCGAGCCCTTGTAGACCGCGGCCCGCATGGTGGTGGCGGCAACAGATCTTACGGAGAGCACTTCAGAGTTTGCAGTCGGCAAGAAATTCTCCTAACGCTTGGGCGGCTTGGCGGCAATTTCGATCGAGACGCAGCAATCCGGGGATCGCTGTAAAGGGACGGCGCAAAGCAACCAGCGCGATGCGCGCGCGCGAAAAGTGGCCGTCGGAATCGCGATGCCGATTGAAATCCAGCGGCATATCTTCTTCGGCGAGGTCTGAAACCCCTTTGATACACCGGAACGGCACGCCCCATTCGCGGGCTTTCGCGGCGACGGCGGCAGATTCCATCTCAACCGCGAGCGCGCCCGTGCGCTGGCGCAGCACGCGTTTTTCCGAAGCGGTAACGATGACCCGATCCGCGCACACGATTTCGCCGCGCACAAAGCTTCGCGGCGATTCGACTCCTTCGCCTGAAACCACAATGTCGCCGATTTTGAGCGAGGAATCGAGCGCGCCGCAGAAACCCACGCTGACGATGCCGTCGGCTGGCTTCCGATCGCGGAGGGCTTCTTTAACCAGCCGCGATCCCGGTCCGCTGGCCAGCAGCGTCCAGCCTTTCCTGGGAGCGATATTTGCCAGCTCGCGTGACTCAGAGGCGACAATCAGCCAGGAAGAGGAGACGGCGGCTACGCTCATGCGCAATACCCGTTGGTCTGGAACCATCCCACCGCGCGCGCCAGAGCGCCCTTCGCGGGTCCCGGCACGAAGCCGAGCTCACAGGCCGCCTTATCGTGAGAAACCCACATTTTCTTGCGAGCCATCTTAACTCCATCGAGCGGCGCTCTCGGTTCACGGCCAGTAACGTTGGCCCAAGCCGTAGATACCACGCCCGCCGCGTATGCCACGGCATAAGGGATTCGCGTTGCCGGTGCGGGCCGGCCGGTGATTCCTCCCAACATCGCAAAAATCTGCTGAAGCGTCAGATTTTCCGCGCCAAGGATATATCGTTCGCCCACGCGCCCGCGCTCGCATGCGGCCAAGTGGCCCTGCGCGACATCTTGAACGTCCACCAGATTCAATCCCGTATCAAGATACGCTGGCATCTTTCCGTTCACAAAATCGACCACGATCTTTCCTGTCGGCGTGGGCTTGAAATCATGATCGCCCACCGGGGCGGTCGGGTTCACGATGACGACCGGGAAACCTGCTCCCGCAAACTCTAAAGCTACTTGCTCGGCCAGAAACTTCGAGCGTTTGTACGGTCCAGCCATTTCATTCAGACTGACCGGGCTCGCTTCAGTCCCCACTTCGCCGGCCGGTACTCCGATGCAGCCGACGGTACTGGTGTAGATGAATTTCTCCACACCGGCGATTCGCGCCGCCTCCAACATTTGACGCGTTCCGTCCACATTCGACCGGAACATTTCCTCCGGCTCACGAGTCCATAGCCGGTAGTCCGCGGCGACGTGATATACGACGCCGCAACCGGCGACGGCGCGATCCAGCGACGCACGGTCCCGCAAATCCCCGGCCAGCGCCTCGACCCCGGCTAGATCCCGAAGCCTGGAAGGATCGCGAGCCAGTACCCGAACCCGTTGCCCCCGTTCGATCAGCTTGCACGCCACATGCCAGCCGATGAAACCGGTGGCGCCGGTGACCAGAACTGTTTTCACCTCGCGCGTCGAGCGTCTATTGCGTTTCGCGGCCTCACGTTCTCGACACTCCGCGCGCCTTCCGGTAAGCGGTCAGCGCCAACACTGGGAATGAATGCCGGTAATAGTGGTACTTCAAATAAAATACACCGGGAAATCCGGTACCGGTCGAGTAATCTTCATCCCATCCGCCGTCCGCGCGCTGATGCTCCACCAGCCACTCGACGCCCTTATGAACGCTGCTCGAATTTGTGTCGCCGCTTGCGAGCAAGCCGAGGACGCCCCAAGCGGTTTGGGATGGAGTGCTTGGGCCGGGCATATAGGTCTTGTTGTCGTAGCTGGCGCAGCTTTCGCCCCATCCGCCGTCCGCGTTTTGAATCGCGCGGAGCCATTCGCCAGCCCGCAGGATGTACGCCTCTCGGTCCCCTTCCCCGGCGGCTCTCAAGCCGCGCAGAGCCAGGAACGTGCCATAGATATAGTCGACACCCCAGCGCCCGTACCAACTCCCGTCGATTTCCTGATTCCGCTTGAGGAATTCGACGCCGCGCTGGACCGCGGGTTCGGAAGCATGCATTCCGCAGGCCATGAGGGCTTCGAGAACGCGACCGGTGATATCCGGGCAAGCGGGATCGAGCATCGCGTTGTGATCCGCGAATGGAACGGAGCTTAGAAAGTTCCAATTGTTGTCGACGTCGAACGCAGCCCAGCCGCCGTCGGAGCCTTGCATCGCGAGCAGCCAATTCACGGCGCGCCGCTGGCAGGCTTCCTGCTTGGTCGAATTGCCCGCGCGCGCATGATGCAGCGCCAAAAGCACCTGGGCCGTGTCGTCGATATCGGGATAGAACTCGTTATCGAACTCGAACGCCCAGCCGGACGGTTCCGCATTGGGCCGTTTGACGGACCAGTCGCCCTTCCGGCGGATCTCCTTGGCGAGCATCCAGTCCGCGGCCCGCTCCATGGAAGCGGCCGTGGCTTCGCCGGACTCGCCCAGCGCGTACACGGCGATGGCGGTGTCCCACAAAACCGAAAAGCACGGCTGGAAGTAGAAACCCCTTCGATCGTTCACCAGCAGATTCATGAACTGGTTGGTGGCTTCGACTCGGTCCGGGTGATCCTCCGGATAACCCAGCAGGTCGAACATCATGACCGTGTACATCATCGAGGGGTAAATCGCCCCTAGCCCGCCCGAATAGCGGGTGTGCTGCAAGACCCATTGCTCCGCTTTGCGGATCGCTTTTTCGCGAATCGTGCGCGAGCCGTAACGCTCCCACAGCTTCAGGAGGCCGTCTGCCTTCAAGAAGAAATTGCGCCAGCTAAGAAAGCCTTCGTTGTTCTTGAAAGTGAGCGGCACGCCGGGCACGAACAGCTCCTCGAGAGTCATGCCTGCGGGAACCGGTCGCCGACCGCCCCTGGCGTTCAGGATTGAGAGCGGAATGACGATGGCCCTGGTCCACGAGGACATCTCGTAGATTATGTTGCCGAGCAGCATGCCCTCGGGAGGAATCGACGGCGCGTGTTCGCGGGGATAAAGGCCGAACAGGCTGAGATTGATCTTGACGTAGCTATTCGCCGCTTGCAGGCCGCCGAGCGCCAGAATGCGCTCGCGCGCCTTAGACAGCTCCGGGCTGTCGATCGCGAAGCCGGCGAGTCTTAACGCAGTGTAAGCCTTGATCGTGGCATTGATTTCGGAAGGCCCGTGAGCGTAGATATTGAAACCGCCATCGGGCAGTTGACGGTCAAGGATCGAGCGCGCAGCCTTGTCGATCAAATCCTTAGTAGGCGGATTCCATACGCCGTCTTTGGGGGGATGCAGCCAGAGCTCCAGCAGGACGAAGTCGGATTCGAGCGTGGTGTCGGCCGTCAAATCGGCCCACCAATACCCCTGACTCTTCTGGAGCGAAAGCAAGTACGATGCCCCGCGGCGCATCGTCTCCCGCGCTGCGTCGAGCAGAGCTTCGCCGATTTGCAGACTAGGCGTCATACGCGGGCAGCGGTCTGAATTTGAACCGTTTTTAGCTGCGGAGCTCGGGCCAGTTCGCTAGGAAGATTGAAGCGCACATCTTCTTCCTTGATTTCCATCTCTTCGAGATCGGAATAGCCGCGGCCTCGAAGCGACGCGATCAACTCCTCCACCAGATTCTCGGGAGCGGATGCGCCCGCGGTGACCGCGACCGTGTCTACGTTCTCAAGCCACGCCGGCTGAACCTCGCTCACGTCGTCAATCAGGTAGGCCGGAACACCGATCTTCTGGCAGACCTCCACCAAGCGGCGGGAATTGGAGCTATTTTGCGACCCCACGACAAGCAACATTTGGCACAGCGGCACTACAGCCTTAACCGCCAACTGCCGGTTCTCGGTCGCGTAGCAGATATCTTGCGCGGCCGGCCCCTGAATCTTCGGATATCGCTCTTTGAGACGCGCCACGATGTCGCGCGTTTCATCCAAGCTGAGCGTGGTCTGCGTGATAAAGGAGACTCGCTCCGGGTCTTTGACCTCCAGCCGGTCCACGTCTTCGACAGTCGAGACCAGAACGGTCTCTTCCGGGGCTTCGCCTAGCGTCCCGATCACCTCGTCATGATCCTTATGCCCGATCAGGACAATCGTGTAGCCTTTGCGCGCAAACTTGACCGCTTCGAGATGGACTTTGGTGACCAAAGGGCAGGTTGCGTCGATTACCTTTAGCTGGCGTTCGCGGGCGTCCGCGCGAACCGAGGGCGCGACTCCGTGGGCGCTGAAGATAACCCGGCCGCCAGTTGGCACTTCGTCCAGTTCCTCGACGAAAATCGCCCCCGCTCCGCGTAACTCGTCTACTACATGGCGGTTATGGACAATTTCCTTGCGCACGAAGATGGGCGCGCCATAGAGGTTCAGGGCGATCTTCACAACGTCGATCGCACGCACGACGCCGGCGCAAAACCCTCGTGGCCTCAATAGGATAATCTTCTTTTCCGCACGAGACATAAGAGTTAACTCATTATAACAGAGCCGTCATTAGCGCAGTCAGGCAGCCGGCTATGAGGCAGCCCCATGCGAACCAGTCACCGTGGCGCGTGTAGAACGTAGTCTCCTGGAGGTAACGGTACTGCATATCGGCGGCGATCTGGCGGTACGAAGGCAGCCGCTGGGTGATGCGGCCAGAAGGATCGATCATGGCGGTAATGCCGTCGTTCGTAGCCCGAAGGATCCAGCGGCGGTTTTCGGCGGCGCGCATCCGGGCTAGATTGAGATGCTGCTCATGCGCGGCGCTATGGGCAAAGTAACCGTCGTTGGAGAGATTGAACAAAACCTCAGCTCCGTCGCGGACGCTTTGGCGAACCAGATTCGGAAAGGCCGATTCGTAGCAGATGAAGACGCTAAATTTATGGCCGCCCATGGGGAAGACAACCACGCGATGGCCGGGCACAAAATCGCTGGTTTCCTTGGTGATGCGGTTAACCCAAGCGAACGGCTCCGGCACATACTCTCCAAACGGCACCAGGGTGATTTGATCGTAGCGATCGACGATGCGTCCTTCCGGATTAACGAGAAACGCGGAGTTCAGCGGCTCGCCTTGGGGAGTTCGAGCCACGCCGTTGAATACGAAATAAGCGTGCGAATCGAACGCGACCTGCGCGACATATGCTTTGAAGTTCGCATTCATCTCGAAGGGGGCCGGCCACTCCGGCCAAACGATTAGCGGAATTCCCGAAACCTGAGAAAGATCCGCCATCTGACGGGATAGATCCGCGACGGATTGCTGGGTGAAGTCCGCTTCGGTATCGACGTTTGGCTGAACCACTCTTGCCGTTTCGGTTCCCGCGGAAGGCGGAGGGAGCGACGGGAGCAACGGGAGCGGAAGCAAGATCGCGAGCCAAGCCAGCTCCAAACGAGGACGGCGCAAGACGATCAGCGCGACCGCGCATCCGATCATCGCGAAGACGAATGAGATCCCGTACACGCCTAATATCGGCGCGAGCCGCATCGCAACCGGCATGTCGATTCCCGCGTTGCCGAGATCGAGCCACGCGAAGCCGAGCGGACCGTGAGTCCGTTCGAGCCCGGCCCATAATGCCGCAGCGGTCGGAATGGCCCACGGCTTTCGCATGACGAATCCCGCCAGCGTGGCGAACAGCGCCATGTGCAAACCCTTAAGGATCGTGAAGAGGACGAAGGAGACCCAGCTCAGCGCGAGGCCGAGACCGCCGTGATCATGCAAGACGAATTGGATCCAATAGCAGACTCCCCACCAGTACACGATCCCCGCGGCCCAGCCGGAGAGGAATCGGCGTTTCCACGAAATTTCGCGAGCGCAGGCGACGAGGATCGGCGCAAGCGCCACCGGAGCAAGCCACGTCAGGTTGAAGCGCGGAAAAACGAGGACCAGAAGGACAGCGGAAGCTACTGAAAGCGCTGCGTTCACGCCAACGCCTGACCGTGAACCGAGTCTGCCATGTACGAGCTGCGCACCAGCGGTCCGCTGAAGACCATCCGGAAACCTAAAGACATCCCGTAGTCCCGATAAGCGTCGAAGCGCGCTGGCAAGATGTATTCGGCCACGCGGAGATTGCGGCGAGCGGGTTGAAGATATTGCCCCAGCGTCACGATGTCGACGGCGGCATCTTTGAGATCCCGCAAAAGCTGGTGCACTTCCTCGACAGTTTCGCCCAATCCGAGCATCGCTCCGGATTTCGTCAACCTTTCCGGCCTGTGGCGTTTCGCGAAGCTCAAGACCCGGAGCGATTGCGGGTAATCGGCCTGAGGACGCACGGCGCGATACAGCCTCGGCACGGTTTCGACGTTGTGATTGAACACATCGGGCGCTGCATCGAGCACACGAGCCACAGCCGTCCACTCTCCCTGAAAATCCGGCGTGAGGACCTCAACGGTGACGCCCGGAATCGCCGCGTGGACTTCCCGAACTGTTTTTGCGAAGTGCTCCGAGCCGCCATCCGGAAGATCGTCGCGATTGACGCTCGTGATCACCACATAGCGCAGACCCATAGCCAGCGCCTGACGCGCCACATTTGCCGGTTCGTCGGAGTCAAGCGGTAAAGGCCGGCGGCTCTTAGGAACCGAACAGAATCCGCAGCCGCGCGTGCAGAGATTTCCAAGGATCATGAACGTTGCGCGGCCAGCATGAAAACATTCGTGCAGATTCGGGCAGCGGGCGGATTCGCAGACGGTGTGAAGGCCAAGGCTCCGCAGCCCGGCTTTGAGCTCGTGCACGGCAGGGAAATGGGTTTTATTGGCTCGGAGCCAACCTGGAAGCCGTGGAGCGGCGGGCTCCAGTTGAATCAGGCTGTCCATTGGCTGTGAAACTCAGAACTGCTTCTTAAAGGCCCGGTCGCCTTCGAAACCCTTTTTCTGGAGATCGTCTTTCAGCTTGTTGTAGTCCGTGGTTGGACCAACCAGCACTCGGAACAAACCCGGCTTGCCCGGGACTTCGTTATCGATCGCCGGGAACGTGTTCTTGCGGAGAACCTGGACCATCGCGTCGGCGTCATGCTTCGTGGTTGCGACCAATTGCACGTAGGTTCCGCCAGTGACGGGGTCCTGGGTCTCGGGCTCGGTGGCAGCTTTTGCGGCCTTCGCTGGTTCGGATTTCTGAGTCGCGGCTTTAGGCTCCGGCTTGGCAGGCGTGGCTGCTTTCGAAGCTTCGACAGGAGGCTGCTCCGGCGGAACTTCGGGGGCCTGAGGAGCCGTGGTCACAGGAGCGGGGGTTACGGAAGCGTCCGGAGCGGTTTGATCGGATTGCTTCGGCGCCGGAGACTCCACCACCAAAGGCTTCGCGTCCGGCTTGCGCGAAGTCTCCGCGACGGCCAGCGGAGCGGACTTCTGCCCCACCAAGTAGCCCATCACGAAAAACACCCCTAGCAGCACGACCACCACAAAAAACATGCCGAGGAGTTGCTTGTTGCCGAGAATCAGCTCAAATTCACCGTCTTCGTTCGTTGGCACCTATGATTCCTTAGCGGCCACTGGCGGGCCGGCGAATTTTTCCAGCAAGCGGCCTATTGAAGACAGTATATCGACTGGAAGAGGGAAGACAACCGTCGTGTTCTTCTCGGAGCCGATTTCGACCAGGGTCTGCAGGTAGCGGAGTTGAATGGCGATGGGCTGGCGGGCCATGGTCTCCGCGGCGCGTTCCAGATTCTGCGCGGCGGCGAACTCGCCCTCGGCGTGAATGATCTTGGCGCGGCGTTCTCGTTCCGCCTCGGCCTGACGGGCGATGGCGCGAATCATCTGATCTGGCAGATCCACTTGCTTCACTTCAACCATCGATACCTTTACGCCCCATGGGCCGGTATGCTGATCGAGCGCACTCTGAAGTTTGATATTCAACTTCTCGCGCTGGCTGAGTAGCTCATCGAGCTCCACCTCGCCGAGCACGCTGCGCAGCGTGGTCTGCGCCAACTGCGAAGTCGCGTACAAATAATTGGCGACCTCCAGCACGGCCTTGGAAGGATCGACGATGCGGAAATAGATCACCGCATTTACTTTGACGGTCACGTTATCGCGAGTGACCACGTCTTGGGACGGCACTTCCATCGCTTCGACGCGCAGCGAAACGCGCACGATTCGATCGATGGGCGAGAACACCAGAATCACGCCCGGACCTTTTGGCTCCGAAAGCACCCGGCCGAGGCGGAAGATCACGCCGCGTTCATATTCGGCCAAAATTTTGATGCTCGATATCAAATAGACGGCAATGATACCGACCAGGACGAGCAGCGGAAAGTTCTCCATTCGATCCTCCCTGTATACGATACCTCGATAGATATTGGCATTAGGTGCGCCGAGCCTGACGCAGGAGCAAAGCGAACATCGCGAGAGATGCGACTGGCGTAACGGAAGTCCAGCCGTAAAGCGCCGAATGCGAGATCAATTTCCAGTTTCCGTCTTTCATCGCCAGGTAACGAAGGACTTGGACCGGGGCGGGATAAAGAAGCGAGCCGATGATGAAGGACCATGCGAGCAGCGCCCATCGCCGCGCACGCCATGCGTAGCCGAGCAATAGCGCGACGCCCGGATACTCCATCACTTGGTAATGTGTCCAACAAACCGGCGAGGCCGCGAGGCTCAAAGAGAGAAGCGCGGCCATGGCGAACTCAACTTGCTTAGGGGAAAGCCCGCGCTTGAGGGTCGCGAGCCAGATTGCAAGGCCGGTGAGTAATACTACCGCGGCAACTAAGACCGAAAGCCAACGCAGATAGGCCGGAAGACGGAGGTTGGGAAGATCGTTTCCGAATTCCCAATCCGGCGGCAGCGGTCCTCCGGGGGCGGGCGAATCCACGATTCGTAAGGCGACAGACGGGAGCGACCAACTCAGGATCGCCGGCGTGCCGGTCCAGGTGTCAGTTCCGGCCGGCGTCTTCGGTCCGCTAAGGCAGCAGTAGACTAGCGACCAAGGCAGCGCCAGCACCAGCAGCGTGACGCCGATCAGCAGGCCTAACGTGCGCCATTGCCGGCGCAGCAAGAAAACGATACCGAGCACGCCCGGAATCAGCTTGAGCGCAAGACCCAGAGCCACGCTCGCCGCTTGCCGCCAGTCGATCTGCGTATAGGCGATGACCAAAAGCAAAGTAAGAATCGGGCCGAGCTGGCCGAGGGCCAGCGTCTCCGGCGCGGCGTCGCCGACGGCCCACACGAAAGCGACGCAACAGGCGGCCAGCCAGTCGCGTCCCATGGCGCGCCACATCAACCAGGCGGCGATCAGGAGCAACAACTGCGAAATCGCAAACCACGCCCAACGCGCTTTTAGGTACGAAAGCGGCGCGAGCGGAGTGAGCAAACAGGCTAGCAAGGGCGGATAGATGTAGCCATTCGTGACGTAAGGAGTCTGGCCGTGAATGATATTGCCAGCGGCTTCCCAATACGGTTTGAAATCGCTAGGATCGCCCATTCCGGGGATAACGGTGATCACGGTCTCGTGCCAGTACCACGCGGCGCAAAGCAGCAGGAACACAACAACGGCTGCCTTGCCGAAGCGGTTCACAGGCAGCATAGTAGCAGTACGCCGATCAGAGTCACGCCGCTCGCAGCCGCGGAAAGATATAACGTGCGCGGGACGAATCGAAATTCCACGGCATGTTTCCCGGCGGGGACGATGATGCCTCGAAAAGCGGCATCGGTTGGATAGATTCGAGCAGGTTGGCCATCAACACTCGCACGCCAGCCGGGATAGTAGGAATCCGCGGCGACGAGAAACGCCGAGCCTTGCGATTCGGACTCGAGGCGAATATCCGTAGCCTCGTAAGAAAGGACGCGAACGCGGTTCTCACCTGGTGAAGTGGCGATTTGCTTGCCGGGAGCTTCGACGATCGTTTCCTCAGATGGCTTGAAATCCGGAGATCGCACGATTGCCGACGCGGCCGTGAGATTGTCCACGGTGCGCACTTGCTGGGCGAGGAAGAAACGGTCGAAAGCGTTCGTGTTCTCGTAGATTTTGTATCCCGCGGCCTCGCCGGCGAGTTGCAATCCCGGCACGCTCAATTCCGAACGAGAGAGCAGCACGCGAGCATTCATCAAGCCCAGCACTGGCGAATTGGGGTTCTCGACCTGATAGCACGTACCCCACCGCGGACCGTTGGCGAAGGCTCGCCGCAGCTCGATTGTCCGTTCGGGCGCGAGAGGGTCACAGCCGTTGCTAGTAGGAATGCCGAGAACCGGCGCGGTGCTCGACCAGAGATAGGAAACGTCGGGGCGCATGTCAAAGCGAGAAGGAGGAATATTTCGATTCAAGATGGCTCGAAGACGCGTGAGCAGTTCGGGGCTCCCATCGGCGGCATCCTGGGTCATGCCGGGATTCGCTTTGGAGGATTCTTCATTCATCGGCCGGCCGGAGCTGACCAGGATGAGATCGCAAGCGATTATCACGCCCACCGCGACTTGAGCACGCGAGGATCGAAGCAGGCGCTCTGCTCCCAGCCCGGCCAAGACGGCGAGGGCCAACGAGAAGACGCAGAAGAAAAATTCGGGATGAATGCCGATTCGGATCTGTACAGGAAGAGAAGTAAGCGCGGCTCGGCCAATGAGCGTTTTGTCGCCGAGCATGATCAA
The DNA here is from genome assembly GCA_030037375.1 of Bryobacteraceae bacterium. Taxonomy (GTDB): domain Bacteria; phylum Acidobacteriota; class Terriglobia; order Bryobacterales; family Bryobacteraceae; genus Palsa-187. The sequence continues at coordinate 13,561 of JASHRP010000424.1, forward strand.
CGTAAAGATCGCCAAGAGGACGGTGAACGGGCGATCCCACTTGGCCGACTTCCCAAAAATTGCGCCCAGGGCGAGAACTAAGCCGATAAGGCTGGAGTAGAGATATAAGAACGTCAAGTCCGTGGGCCCGCGAAGGGTTGAAGGATTGAAGACGCCCCAATAGTTCGGGATCACAAGCGAAAGCAGAGCGCTGGGAGGAATTCCTCCGCCCGTTCCGAGCCACTCGGCACGGTATTTCGCGACGCTGTTCTGGGTGAGCTCGGCAGTGGAAAAAAATTGAATCGAGGCGAGTAGCACAGCGCAGAGGCATGCGGTGCCCGTCACCACGGAAAGCCGCCAATCCGATTGACGGAACAGCGCCAGTAGAGCGGCAAGGCACGCCGCCGAAGCGAAGGCAGCCAAGGCGACTTGCGGCAGTCCTGCGAGGATGGTCATCGCCAGAGAAACGATTAGAATCGCGAACCATTTCCGGCTAAACCTTCGCAGATGGAGAATGCTCAACCAGATCAACGGCAGCCACGCGGCGGCCTGGATTGCACCGATATGCTCGGCCTGCGCCGCGAAGAAACAGCCGAGCTCGAAAATGGTTGCGGCGATCCAGGCCGCCGCGGGGCGAACCTCCAGCTTGCGCATCAACTCGAACGCACACAATCCCGCGAAAATGATTTGAGCCACGACCGAGATGGCGAGCAGCTTAGGCAGATATCCATCGCCCAATAGCGCCGCGACTCCGGCCGAGGCGATCACGGGAGGATAGAACGATCCGGCCTGAATATTAGCGAAGATCGGCATTCCGCAGTAAGTGAACGGGTCCCACAAGGGCCATTGGCCGCGGCGGAAGGAATCGGAGATGAGGGTGACTAGAGGCAGGTTCACCGCTCGGAAGTCCCAGGGGAAAAGATGATCGGGATAGAAGAGAACGTGGCGGTGAAAAATGAGCGGCGCGGCGACGATCGCGATTCGAAAAGGGACGGTCCGCTGCAACGTTTCGATCACCTAAATAAGCGGGCGGAATCGTGCGACCATCTATAATGAGTGTGATCCCGGAGTACCCATGAATAAACGATCTCTCGTATTGGCAATTGTATTAGCAAGTGCGTGCGTCTCGCAGAGCCGGCAAGCTTACGAGCATCCCGTGCGCCAGGCTGTGAGAGGAGTTCATGGCGCTGTCGCGGCCGGCAGCGAATACGCCACCGAAGCCGGAATGCGGACCTACTATCAAGGGGGGAACGCCGTGGACGTGGGCGTCGCGACGATGTTCGCGGCATCCGTCACGGAGCTTTCTCATTTCGGCCTGGGCGGCGAGGCTCCCATCTTGATTCGCACCAAGGACGGCAAAGTGCACGCCATCGCGGGTGTCGGGACAATGCCCAAGCTTGCCACGGCCGAAATGTTCCGCACTCGCCCGCTGCAACCAGGCGAAGTAGAGGTACGAGGCAAGAATGGCGAGACCGGGCTCAAGGGGATTATCCCGGTCGCGGGACTGATGCCAGCGCTGGTGCCGGGGATGGTGGACGCGGGACTGTTGGCGCTGCGCGAATACGGAACAAAATCCTTCCAGGAGATCATCGCACCGGCGATTGAAGACGCGGACGGCTATGCGATCGATGAAATGCGCGCACAGACAATCGCCGCTAGCCGCGATTTCTTCGAGCTGTGGCCAACTTCGATGGCGCACTTCTTTCCCAATGGGCATGCTCCGCAAGTGGGCGAGATTTTCCGCCAGCCGGATACGGCTCGGACTCTGCGAGCGATGGCAGCCGCGGAGAAGAAGGCTTTGGCCGGTGGCGCAAGCCGGGCAGCCGCGATCGACGCGGTGCGCGATTATTTTTATCGCGGTGAAATCGCCCGCAAAATCGATGCATTTAGCAAGGCGAACAAGGGTCTGATCCGCTATGAGGACATGGCGGCGTTCAAGCTTCAAGTGGAGGAGCCGGTTTCGACCACGTTCCACGGCTACCAGGTTTACAAGCCGGGATTTTGGAGCCAGGGCCCCGCCATGCTGGAGTTGCTGAACATTCTGGAAGGCTATGACCATACGCAGCTCAACTCGGCCGAATACATTCATCGCGCCGTGGAGGCGATGAAGCTAGCCTACGCCGATCGCGACACGTATTACGGAGATCCCAAATTCAATCACATTCCCACGGATGTACTGCTTTCGAAGGAATATGCGGCGGAGCGCCGCGCGCAGATCGGCGCGCATGCGTCGATGCTGTTTCTTCCGGGAAAAATCAACGGGCACGTCGGCCAGCATCCGGCGCAGGTGGACATGGCGCACGTGAAAATCGATGATGCGCTGATTGCCAAAGATACGACCTGCGTGGACGCCATCGACGCGGACGGCATGGTATTTTCCGCCACCCCGTCGGGCGCGTGGCTGCCGAGCGTGATCGCCGGCGACACCGGCATTCCGTTGACGGAGCGCGCGCAGCAGTTCGTGCTAGTCCCCGGAAATCCGAATGAGCTGGCTGGGGGCAAGCGGCCGAGAGTCACCTTGAGCCCGACGATTGTGACCCGCATCTCCGACGGCAAACCGGTGATGGCGGAGTCCACTCCCGGCGGCGACAATCAGGAACAGGCGCTGACGCAGATTCTACTGAACGCGCTGGAATTCGGAATGAACGCCCAGAACGCGGTGGAGGCTCCTCGTTTCCAGACGCGCCATTTGGTCTCGAGCTTTGATAACCACGCCTGGAGCATCGGCGATCTGATGCTGGATGAGCGGATTCCGCAATCCGTTGCCGCGGAACTCGCCGCGCGCGGGCATCATGTGAGCATTATGTCGCGCTACAACAATGGCGCGGCTCCCGTGGCGATCAAGTTCTTGCCCAGCGGAGTGATCGAAGCCGGCGCCGATCCGTTCTACAATCGCTCCGCGCACGCGTATTAATCGATCTTGTGACCCTGCCGCTATTCGATCCGCTGCCGGCGGAGGGCGGCTTTAATCGCGCGGCGCTGGCGGCGCGCCTGCGGGCGCTTTCCGGCGAACAGGTATTCATCGGAACGAGCTCCTGGAAGTATGAGGGCTGGCTCGGCCAGATCTACACGTCGGAGCGATATGCGGCTCGCGGACGATTTTCGCAAAAGAAATTTCAAGCCGAATGCCTGACCGAGTATGCGGAGACTTTTCCGATCGTTTGCGGCGATTTTTCGTTTTACCAATTCCCCACGCCTGAGTTTTGGGAGAGATTGTTCGCATCGGCTCCAGCGAGCTTGCAGTTCGCGCTGAAGGTTCCGGAGGAAGTCACGGCGGAGGTCTTCCCGAAGCATGCGCGCTACGGCCCGCGTGCGGGATCGCGGAATGAATCGTACTTGAACGCCGATGCGCTGGCCGCGTTGTTCCTCGACCCGCTACGGCCCTACGCTTCGCGTATCGCGGTCTTGATCTTCGAGTTTGGTTCGCGCCGCGCGAGCGGGCGGGAATTCACTTCGACCCTCGATCCCTTTTTGGGCAAGCTGCCCGAAGGCTTTCGTTACTCAGTCGAAGTGCGCAACCGCGAGTATCTGACGCCGCGCTATTTCGATTGCCTGAAAGCTCACAGCGCCGCGCACGTTTTGAACGCATGGACCCGCATGCCTCCGCTCGATTGGCAGGCGAAGCTGCCCGTGCCGGCCAACTTCACGGTTGTGCGCGCCCTGCTCCGTCAGGGCAGGCTATATGAAAAGGCCGTGGCGATGTTCCAGCCGTACGACAAAATTCGCGAAGAGAATCCGGAGACTCGCGACGCGCTGCGGGAATGGATTCGGCGCATGCGCGAGGAGCGGCGCGCGTCGTACATCTTCGTCAACAATCGCCTGGAAGGCAATGCTCCGGAGACGATTCGCGCGGTTGTCGAAGAATGAGACTACCGGTAGACGAAGTTCTTCCGCAGATCGCAGGGGAGCTCCGGCGGGGGCGCAGCTTGGTGATCGAAGCCCCGCCGGGCGCGGGAAAGACCACTCGCGTGCCTCCGGCGTTATTGCCCCACGTGAATGGAGAGATTCTGGTGCTGGAGCCTCGAAGGCTGGCCGCGCGCATGGCGGCGCGACGCGTCGCGTGGGAGTTAGGAGAAGGATTGGGCGCGACAGTCGGCTATCAGGTGCGCTTCGAAAGCGTAGGCGGGCCGCGCACCAGGATCCGTTTCCTCACCGAAGGTGTATTGACGCGTCGTCTGATCTCCGATCCGCTGCTCAAAGGCGTGGGCGTCGTAATCCTGGATGAGTTTCATGAGCGGCATCTCGACGCGGATC
>JASHRP010000425.1 GCA_030037375.1 Bryobacteraceae bacterium
ACTTCGTTCCAGGACGGCGGAGTGATCCCGATGAAGTACAGCTTCTACGGCGAGAACAAGTCGCCCGAGTTCACGTTTGAATGGATGATGGGAACCAATCCTGCGTCGGCGCCGGACGCGCTGCAGAGCTACGCGATCATTTTCCACGACATCGAGAACGCGACCGCCAAAGGTCCCACCGACACGCTGCACTGGTCGGCGTTCAACATTCCCGGCAGCACAAAAGAGCTCGCGGAAGGGTTGGGCGGCGGAGACCTGCCGGATGGCACTCGCAACGGTCCTGGAATCGCGGCCAGCCGCCCCGGCGGCATGCCCAGCTATTTCGGGCCGGGCGCCGGACCGGGTCCGTTCCATCACTACGTGTTTGAGTTTTACGCCCTGGACACGAAGTTGGATCTCCCGGCGAACACCACGCGGGATGCGTTGATGAAGGCGATGGAAGGCCACGTAATCGGGAAGGCCGCTTACGTGGGACGTTTCCACAACCAGCCCTAGAAGTTGCGATGCGCGGCTCCGGCAATGCTCAACCGAACGTAAACGAGAACGCCTGGACGCCAGGGTCGAGAAACTCGATCTCGAAGGTCCGGTCATCGACCGGACCTTTCTGCCGGATGAGCTGGTAAAGGCGATTGTCGTGAACCGTGCCGTTACCTTCGGCGTCGGTGTCCACTCCGTGGTTTTCGCCGGGCGCCTTGCCGTCGACCTTCACGCGAAAACGAACGGTCTTGCCATCGGCGGGCGGGCCGAGCACCAGATGCACATCGCGGGCATGGAAACGGAAGATGATTTTGCCTGGAAGCGAATTAAGCGTGGCTGACTGAGGCGCGTCGGTCCAATTCCCTACGAGTCCCCATTGGTTGAGTTCCAGATGCGCTGGCGTCGAGTAGGTGTGCGCGGCGCCTTGCACCAGGCCCCCCGGCGAGAGGAAGCTGTCGGCGCGGTCATAGCCGATGTAGGTTTCCGGCGATTGAACGTCGCTATCGGGAGGGGCCTCTGTTCCCACACCGGTGACCTGCGTCTCTCCGTTGAACGATAAGCGGCCGTTACGCTCCTTCAATAGCTCCTGGATGTGGTTCTCGGTCTCCTCGTATTTGCCTTCGCCGAAGTGGTGGAATCGTACGCGTCCCGTCGCGTCTACCAGGTAATCCGCCGGCCAGAACTGATTGCTGAAGGCTTTCCAGATGGCGTAATCGTTGTCCATCGCCACTGGGTACGCGATCTTGTAATCGGCGATGGCTCGGCGGACGTTATCCGGATCTTTTTCGAAGGCGAACTCAGGCGTATGGACCCCTAACACGATCAGACCGTCGTTCTTATAGTGGTCAGCCCAGGCGCGAATGTATGGCAGAGTCCGCAAACAATTGATGCAGGAGTACGTCCAGAAATCGACGAGGACAACGTGGCCCTTTAACTGCACGGGAGTCAGCGGCGCGGAGTTAAACCATTGCATCGCGCCAGAGAGATCGGGCAGAGTCTCCGGCCCGGCAGATTTGCCGGCCCCGGTTGCCGACATCATCATCATGGCGGGAGCCTCCTTCGGCTTCGGTTGGAAACGGTCTACGAGCCACTGTTCCAAGCCCGAAGTGCTGGCGAGGGAAACCTGGGTGAGAAGTCCTCGGTCGAAGCCCAAGGCGACGGCCGCAACGCCGATCAGGACTGCAGCGCCAAGGGCGCGGCGAATCCATACCTCAGCGCCGAGGGAACGCTTCAATGCGCTGAATACTCGCCCTCCGGCGAGAAGAGCCACGGCGAGCGAAGTACCGGCTCCCACGGCATAGGCGAGCAAAAGAACAGCGGTGCGAGAACCGGTCCCTTCGACGGCGGCTCCGGTTAGGATCAAACCCAGGATCGGCCCGGCGCAGGGAGCCCATAAAAGGCCGGTCGCGACGCCCAAGATCAGAGACCTCGAAGCACTCGCTTGGTTTCCGGACGTCTCGCCGGCGAGGCGATCGCCAAGCCGAACGAATGGGTGCGAGAGCCGGTTCGCCAGGCCCTCCCAAAGCAGGGATAAGCCAAAGACCGCAAGCACAATCATCGCGGCATCGCGGCCGAATTGATTCGCGCGGACGACCCAGCCGCCCGCGACAGTGGCGACGGCGGCGAGACCCGCGAAAGTGACCGCCATTCCAGCGAGCAGTGGAAGCCCTGATTTACGAAATGGCTGGTCGGCGGCCGAAAAAACAAACGGGAGAACCGGGAGGATGCACGGGCTGATGATGGTCAGCACGCCGCCTAGGAATGCAAGAATGATGAGGAGCATGGCGTTTTGTAAGCGCATGTCTTCCACGCGCTACGTTTGTAAAGTATACACACCAAAAAAGTGATATGGTGGAGTTCGAGGAATTTCACGATGAACCTAATCCAACAGACGGCTGGAGCCTCGCTCCGTATCGGACTCCTCGCCACATTCGCGGCTTGCGGGCTGAGCGCGGCGAATTTGCCCAATCCTGCCGCGGACGAAAACGCGGCCGGCAAGAAAACGGAAACAGTGGTGCTCGCCGGCGGATGCTTCTGGGGCGTGCAGGCGGTATATAGCGCCACGAAGGGCGTGCAAGAGGCGGTCTCCGGTTACGCCGGTGGCAGCAAGGCGAACGCACACTACGAAATCGTCAGTTCGGGCACGACCGGACACGCGGAATCGGTCCAGATCACGTTCGATCCCGCGCAAATCTCCTTCGGGCAGTTGCTGAAGATCTACTTCTCGGTAGTTCACGATCCGACGCAACTCAACCGGCAAGGCCCCGACGAAGGGACGCAGTACCGGTCGGAGATTTTTTATACCAACGATGAACAGAAGCGCATTGCGGAGGCGTATATCCAGCAGTTGACCGCGGCAAAGGCATTTCCCAAGCCGATCGTCACCAAGGTTGCTCCGCTGCAGGCGTTCTATCGCGCCGAGGACTACCATCAGGATTACGTCCTGCACTGCCAGCAGGGCCTTCCGGTCTGCACCAACAAAGGCTACGTGGTGTACAACGATATTCCCAAGCTGGCGAATTTTCGCCAGGAGTTCCCGCAATTGGCGAAAGGAGCAAAATGACGCCTGCATCTCGAGTACAACATGCCCACCGGCGTCGCTTTCTTCAACGGCTGGCGGGCGGTATCCCCGCGGCTTTCCTCTTAAAGAAATCCTTCGGAGCTACAACGGCGAAAAAGACCGTGCGGATTGTGCAATTCGACGGCGCTGGTTTGCGCACTTCGGTAATCGAGGTCGAGAAGGTGGAGAAGACCGACGCCGACTGGAGAAAGCAACTGACGCCTGAGCAGTTCGAAATCACTCGCCGGGCCGGGACGGAGATTCCCGGGACCGGCAAGTACGCCAACAATCACGCGGATGGACTGTACCATTGCATCTGCTGCGATACGGTGCTGTTCGACTCCAAGACGAAGTTCGAGTCCGGCACGGGGTGGCCCAGCTTCTATCAGCCCATCGCTAAAGAAAATGTCGTGACGCACCGTGACACCTCGCATGGCATGATTCGAGATGAGGTGCTGTGCGTCCGCTGCGATGCGCATCTGGGGCACGTCTTCGACGACGGCCCTCCCCCGACGGGGCTGCGTTATTGCATGAACTCCGCCGCGCTGAACTTTGTGCCGCGTCACAAAGGCTAGGATTTCGGGGATTCGCGCATGCCGGTTGTGCCGCCGAGCGAAAGCCCTGAAGCCACGATCTCGAATCTGGAGTCCGCACTGCTCGCTTGCTCGGCGAGGCTGGGGCA
>JASHRP010000426.1 GCA_030037375.1 Bryobacteraceae bacterium
GAAACCGGGCTTTTCCACGACGACATCGTAGGTCGCCGGCGTCAGGGCGTTGAAGGTGTAGCCACCGTCTGCGTTGGAGATGGTGGAGCGGGTGATGCCGGTAGCCACGTCGGTAATGGTGACTTTAGCCTCGGCGATCACTGCCCCGGATTTGTCGGACACCGTACCGCGGATGCCGCCTAAGAATGTCTGCGCCGCTAGGGACGCTGCAAGAAGTGAGAAACTGATAATTGTTTTGTGCGTGTTACGCATATGCTCCTCGATTCCGTACGTTCGGATGTCTTCTGAGGCGCAAACATGGGGCGATACACGAGGTCGAGGCAGTGCGCAGAAAGGCTGTGCCATTCGCGAGAATGCTACGCCACGTGGAAGGCTCTGATCAGCGAGCGTGGTATTCCGCTACCAAGCGGGAGGAGTGGCAATCTAGGGTTCAGCGTCCCAGTCTTTTCAGTATAGGGAGACCAACGCGGGGGAACCGATTGCTGATTCTGGAATGTTAAGGGAAGAGTGGGGACAAAGTCAATATGCCACGGCCATGTTCATGATAACTTTGGCTGATGCGAGTTTTGGGGCGGTGCTTTGCGATCACGGGGCTCGCTTACATGCCGCCTTGGTCGGTTAACGCGGGATTCGTCGCGGGAGATGGAACCACGCTGGTGATCGACACGGGAGCGACGGCGCTTTCCGCGACTTCGATTTACGGGTATGCCACAGCGGTAAAGCCGGAGAACCGGATCGCGGTATTCAATACGGAGAAACATTTCGATCACATCGGCGGCAATGGCTTCTTTCGCGACCGTGGAGCGGAGATCCATGGGCACCCGCTCATCGCGAGAACCGAGGAAGAGTTCGGACAGGAGCGAAGCGAATTCAACGCCGCGATTCTGAGCCGATCGAGGCGGGAATTGCGGGAAGAAAACGCCTTCTGTGACGGAACGACGCTCAAGAATCCGGACCGGCCCGCTAAGGACGGCGACCGGTTCGACTTGGGCGGATGCGCGGTCGAGGTGATTTCGACGCCGGGCCACACTCCCACCAATCTTTCAGCGTGGGTTCGGGAGGATCGGGTGCTGTTTTGCGGGGACTGCCTCGTGAACCGGTACGTGGCAAATCTCGATTGTGGCGGTACGAAGGATTGGGTGGAATGGCTGAGTTCGGTGGAGCGGATCGAGAGGCTGGAGCCGAGAGCGATTGTGCCAGGCCACGGACCAGTGGCTCTGGAGGATGAAGTGCCGCGATTGATCGAGACTGTGCGCGAGGAGATTCAGCGGGCACTGTCGGTGGGAGCGACGAGAACGTCTGTTTAAGCCGGCCGCGAAGATGCCGTGCGGCGGTCCGTGGCGAGGATGACGATCATGGCGCAGAGATAGAGCGCGCCGCCGATGAGAAGGGTTGCGCGCAGGCCGAAGTAGATCGCCAGGAAAATCGCGCCGGCCGAACCGAGGACGCTTGAAGCGGAGTTGAGCGACCAGGCCCATCGGATGGAAGGCGCGTGGCGCTGCTCGAGCCGGCGGAGGCCGCTGGGAAACGGCATCCCCATCAGGAAGGCCGCGGGAGCGATCAGAATCGCGGTGAGCGCGATTTTCGCCGGAAGCGGCCAGGCCGCGGCATTTGCGACCAGCGGCCCTGCGCCGGCCGCGAGCGCGCCGATGAGAACCGCAACTAACGCCAGAACTCGAACCAGCTTGTTGTCGTCGTTGCCGATGAGGCGCTTGCTCGAGTAGCTGCCAAGGCCGCTTGAGACCAGCATGGAGAAGACGATCACGGTCAAGGCGTATTCGGGATGTCCGAGGAGGATGATGAACCGCTGAATCAGCGCAACCTGAATGAGGATATATCCCGCGCCGAGAAAGAGAAAATACCACAAGAACGGGACGACGCCTTTTTGTTTCGGCAGACGCGAGCCCAGCAGCCAGCGCGGCAAGAGCAAGACGAGCACCGTCGCAGCGAGGCTGATGCCAACAACAGCGAAGAGTAGAGGCACGGCGCGGTTGACTTTGTAATCCGCGCTGAGCGTGCTGGCGTGGCGAACGAATTCCCAGAGGTCGCGCGGCTGGACGGTGTAGAAGAAAAACGGCTGGTCATCGCTGACGGGCGCGACGTTATAGGGGTAATCGCGAAGAAACGTTTGTGGATCGGGGGCTTCGAGAAGCTGTCCGAAAGCATTCGAAGGGGGGTCGCCGGGCGCATAGACCACGTCCATGTGGGCGTCGGCTGCAGCAGTGCGGACGGCAGCAGCGTCAGACGCGGTGAATGCTTCGCGCGAGATCAGCACGGTATCGAGCGCGCCCCAGCCGTGAATGGAAGATGCGTTCGCGCGGACGGCGATGACGTGGCGGGCAAAGTCCGATTCACCCAGGCGGCCTAACGCGTCCATCGCCAGAGTGACCAGCCGGAGAGATTCGCGCGGCGGGTCGAAGCCCCAGCGGGTGAAGCTGAGCAGGCCGTCGGGAGTCAGATGAGAGAAGTAATCATAGAACGCGTCGGCGGTGTAGAGATTATTCTCCGAGAGAGCGAATGCGCCGGCCGCGGTAGAGGCCCAGGTGTCGACTAGAGTGGCCTGGATCACTTGATATTTTTCGGGGCTGCGGCGAACGAAGGAACGGCCGTCTTCACTCGGCGGGACGTGAACGTCATGGAGGAAGTAGATCCTGTGGCTGGCGGCGGCGAAATGGTTCCGCATAATGTCGGTGGCGATGATCGGGTTGATCTCGACCGCGGTGACGTCGTGGCTGCCACCGGCCAGAGCGCGCGCGACATCATAGCCACCACCCGCGCCGATGACCAGAGTTTTGGCGGCGGGGCGCAAGATATAAGGGAAGCCCTGGCCTTCGTGCAATAACTTGAAGCGCTCGTCCGGCGTGAGTCCGCGATCCCAATCGAAGGAGGCGATGCCGGTGGTGGCATCGCCGTCGATGACCACGGTCCAGCCGGCGTCGGAGCCGGCGACGCCGATGCGCGAAAAACTGTTCCAGGCTGTAAATCGCTCTGCCGGAATGTCCTGGCCCTTGGCGTGGCGCACGTCGATAAAACGAACCTTGCCGTTCACGATCATGAGTATCACGAGCAGCAACGCCGCGAGAACCGCGGTCGCGCGCCGGCGCGCGCCTCCCGCTCCGAGGACGGCGGCTTGATGAAACCAGACGGCGGCGGAGACGAGATACAGCACAGCCGCGGCGATCACTGTGTTGGGTCCGCCGAACACATGTAGGAATGGAATGAGCAAGAGACAGCCCGCGGAGGCTCCCGCGAGGTCCCAGAAATAGGCGCGATCGACGCGTTCGATGGCTTCGGAGATGGCGATGGAGACGACAGTTCCCGCGAAAAAGAAGGGCAGTGCGCTGGCGAGGTAGACGATCGCGATAAGCGTGTAGCCGAGATCGAGGGGAAAGAAGAGAATGATCAGCAGCGCGGCCATGACGGCTCCGCCGGCCGAGAGCGCCAGAGCTCCGAGCTTGGTGTAGAGATTCCCGGGCTTTGCGGAGATTACGTAAGAGAAGACACCGCCCGCGCCGAGTCCGAATAGGGCGATGGAGATTGCAAGAAATGCGAAGTGGTAATAGAAAACGACCGAGAAAATGCGCGTGAGCGAGAGCTCGAGAATCAGCGTGGCGAGCGTGGTGAAGCCGAGGCCGATGTAGAGCTGAGTCCAGGGCACGTCGCGCACCGGACTGGGCATGGGAGAAGAGCTAACGACGGGCAATATACTACTCTAGCAGCGCGGCTCGCTTTACATCATGGCCGCGGGAGGAGCGGGATCCTCCGGGCGGCCTGCTTTGGTAAGCGGCAGCTTCACCAGCATCGCGCCTAGGAGTGCGAGCACGACGAATCCGGCTGCATAGGAGGGCTCCGCGAAAATGTGCGGCAGGGGCTTTTCGTAAAACCTGAATGTGCCGATGACAAGTCCGGCCAAAGCCTCTCCGGCGATGAGGCCGCTGGCGATGAGGATTCCCGTGTTTTCGACACGAGCCATCTGCGCTTCGTTATTTCCAGCGCGGCGCGAGAGCCAATCCTGCAGCCCGCGAATCGAGCCGCCGAGGAAGATCGCAAAACTGACGGGCAGCGGGAGATACATGCCGACGGCGACCAGCATCGGGCTGCGGACCTTCAGCAGGATCATCGCCACACCGAACAGTGCGCCGGTGAACACGAGCGGCCAAGCCATCTCGCCCCCGACGATGCCTTGCGCCAGCGCGGCCATCAATCCCGCTTGCGGCGCGGGCAGAGCCTTGTCGCCGAATCCCATCCCGCCGCTCTTGATGTTGGCGGCTTGAAGAACGTAGAGCGGATAATACATCACCAGGCTCGCGACGACGACGGCGACCAACTCGACGATCTGGATGGTGCGCGGAGTTCCGCCGAGGATGTAGCCTGCCTTGAAGTCTTGAAGAAGCTCTCCCGCGACTGCCGAGGAGACGCAAACCACGGCTGCCACGCCGAGCACGACGGCAACGCCTCCTGGCCCGGAGACTCCCATGGCGACCATCAGCAGCGCGGCGATGATCAGCGTCGAGAGCGTCAAACCGGAGATGGGATTGTTGGAGGAGCCGATCATTCCCACAAGATTCCCGGAAACGGTTGCGAAGAAAAAGCCGACCAGCAGCATTACCAGCGCGGCGACCACGCCGGCGATCACGCGCCCGGAAATGTAGACGTAAAGCGCGTTCATGAGAAGAAAAACGAAAGCGATCAGGCCGAAAACGGTTTTGGACCCCATATAGCGCTCAGTACGGGCCATGGTTTCGAGCGGCGGCGCGCCGTGGCGAACTTCGCCGAGGGCCCGGCCAAGGCTCGAAGTGAGGTTCTTGCCCATACGGAAGAGCGTGTAGACGGAGCCCACCAGCATCCCTCCGACCGCGACCGGCCGGACGATGTAGCGCCACACAGCGGCGGAGCTGTCGGCCCAATCGCCTGAACTCGCGCCGGCGGGCAGGAAGGTTTGAAGCTGCGGGCCGAGGAAGTACATGAATAAGGGAACCAGCACGCCCCAGGCCAGCAATCCGCCAGAGAATTGGAGAGCGGCGAGCGTGGGACCGATGACGTAGCCGACGCCCATGAAAGCAGGGCTGACGGTGGGGGCATCGACGGTGGAGATTGCGCCGGTGTTGATCACGTTACGGCTGCCGAGAGGGCCCAGACGAACGAAGCTCCTCCCAAGCTCGCCGATGCGCACGAAGAAGGTTTTATCGACGGCATAGAGCTGCATTTCGCCCAGGATCTGCACCAGTGCGCCGAGACCGATGTTCCAGAAGAGGTAGCGAGCGGCTTGTGCGCCCTGTTGTCCAGCCTTGTGGATCTCCGACGCCGCGACTGATTCGGGAAACGGGAGGGTGGGGTCTTCGACCAGCACGCGGCGCACGAGCGAAACGAACAGCACGCCGAGGACGCTGCCGACGACCATGAGCGCGGTCGACTTCCAATACGCGTGTTGCGGATCGAAAGCCGGCCACGATCCCGCGATCAGAAATGCGGGCAACGTAAAGACCGCGCCCGCGGCGACGGATTCTCCGATAGACCCGGCGGTGCGCGCGATGTTCTCCTCCAGGATCGAGCCCTTCCACATACGCACCACCGCCATGCTGATGACTGCGGCCGGATAGGTCGCCGCGATGGTCATACCGGCGCGCAGTCCCAGATAGGCATTGGCGGCGCCGAGGATCACCGTCATGCACAGTCCGAGCATCAGCGCGCCGATGGAGAATTCCCGAAGCTTCGCGGTCTCTGGAACAAAAGGGCGGTGTTTGGTGGGGGTCATGAATGCTCCGGCACGGCTAATTCGGCCAGCGTGTAGAACGAGCTGCCTTTTTGACTCATTACCGCCGCGGCGCTCTGCGCTTCTTCGGGCAGCTTGGGGCGAGCATCCGGCGGCGGCATTCCTACGATGGTACCGTCTGGAGCGGTGAGGTAGCGCTTGATGGCATCGGGACTGAAAATCGAGAAGAGTTCGACCGGCTCAAGCCCAAGTTCGGTGAAGAACTCGCGTTCTTTGCCGTCCGGCAATCCAAAAATCCACGGCTCGCCCCAGGCGTCGAGAAATTTGGACGGTCCGAATTGCGGGAATTGCTTCATGAAATCGAGCACGGCTTGGGTGGTATAGTCCATCACCAGGGTGTTGCCTGGGGCTGTGTTCGCGATGGTGCGCAGGGTTTCGCGGACGCCGTTTTCCGCAACGTACATGCTGACGCCTTCCCAAGTGAAGAATGTTCTAGCGGCGGGATCCCAGCCGGCACGGGTCAACACATCGGCAAGTTTGTCGTGATTGAAATCGATGCTCACGTAGGTGAGATTTGCGGGAGGCGTACCGATTTCGGTTTCGGCGCGGCGGCGCTTGTATTGCTGAGTCGCAAAAGAGTCTACTTCGAAGACTTTCACGCCTTTGAGAATATCGGCGAAGCGGTAAGCTCGCGTGTCGAAGCCGGCGCCGAGAATGACTGCTTGACGGGCTCCATTTGCGACGGCGCGCTGGAATTTTTCATCGATAAACTTGGTGCGGATTAACATCATCACCGCGGTTCCCGCGGCTTCGTAGGCGGGCGTCGCGCCGGATTTGTCCTCGAGCGCCCTAGCGATGGGATGTTCCTGAATGAGCGCGATCTCGGCTGGGCCTATCAGCTTTTCGGCTAACATGTCCGGATTACGCATCGCGGGATCGTGATAGCGCGCGCCCAGCGCGCGTCCGGCCGCGACCATGATAGAGGTCCTGGACGGAAGCATGGAAGACGGAAGCATGAGGTCCATCGTAGCGCGGCGATTCGCGGCCTCGGCCAAAGCGCGAGCGATTTTCTGCTGCGATAATTGAATTAGTGCCATGAAGCAACGTGTTGTTACGAAGCGCTTCGTTAGCGCCGCGATCCTGACGTTCACGCTCGTTGCCTTGGGCGTGGCCCGCGCTCAGCCGCAGGCCACTGCGAAGTCGTCGCCGGCGGCCAAATCCAGGCAATCGGCCAAATCCAAACCGGCTCCGCGCATGCCGAACGGGAAGCCCGATCTTTCCGGATTCTGGCAAGGCCCGCTGCTTAGAACGATGTTCGAGAGCACCGGAGGGCCTCCGCTGAATGAGGCAGGCAAGAAGGCGTACGAGTACAACCTGACCCAATCCGTGAATCCCGAAGGATTGTGCTTGTTCGCGGGTATTCCGCGGGCGAGCATCAGTGGCGTGCCGTTCGAGATTGTTCAGAACGCGAATCGCGTGGCGTTTCTGTACGAGCTGATGAGCACGTGGCGGACGATCCCGGTGGACGGGCGATCGCATCCGAAGCGCTTTGACCCGTCTTATTTCGGAAATGGAATCGGGAGCTGGGACGGAGATACGCTGGTAATCGATTCGATCGGGTTCAAAGACCGACTGAGCTGGGTGGATGACGATGCGCATCCGCACAGCGACGCGATGCACGTGGTCGAGCGCTGGACGCGCACCGACGCGGATCATCTGGATCATCAATTGTGGGTGGAAGATCCGAAGTTCTACACCAAGCCGTGGACGTTCCACCGCGTGTTCACAAGCATGCCTCCGGGACAGGAAATCATGGAGTACGCATGCGACGAGAACAATCTAGATCGCGATAGCGGGCGGCTAGGCTTCGGGCCGCACGAGCCGGGAAAGTATCCTGGCGTGAATTAGTCACTGCGCCGAAAACGCGAGCAGCACGTTTCCATTCACCCCGTTCTGGACGCCTGGATAACCTGCGCCCGCGAAGATCATTCCGTCCGCGATGGTCGGTCCGGCGGAGCCCATGGAGCCGCCCTTGGCCGTGATGCCATTTACGGTCTTGAACTCTTTCGCCATATCGAAGCTCCAGACTACCTTGCCGTCGCGTGTCGAGAGAATGCGCAGCACGCCATCCCAGCCGCCGGAGATGACGTAGCCGGGAATGGATGAGATCGCGGCGTCGTGGCCGCCCTTGCGGCCTTGAGCGGGCTTGATGTCGCTGAACCAGCGGCGCTCGCCATTATCGAGCGCAAGAGACACGATACCGCCGCTGTTCAGGCCAAAATAAGCCGCTGAGTTATCGGTTGTTCCTCCCCAGACAGTCTGGCCGGTGGCCTCCGGCGGCTTGCTGAAATTCGCGGTTTTCCAAATTAGCTTGCCCTTCTGATCGGGATCGTGTGCGTACACATACCCGCTTTTCTGGGCGCAGATGAGTAGGCTCTTTCCATTACGCAAATCGACAAGCATTGGCGAGGAACCGAAATCGTAATCCGGCCCGGCATCCTTCGGGCAGTTTTCCTTGGTGTCCCGAAGGCAAGCGACCACCCAGGCGTCATTCGCAGTGTCCTGTACGGACCACAGAACCTTGCCGGTGTCGAGGGCGAGCGCCATGATGGAATCCGTGGTTTTCGCAGCGGGCTCGGAATAGGCGTCGCCAGTGCCGACGTAGAGCGCGCGGCGCTTGGGGTCGATGGTGGGGGCATTCCAGACGCCGGCTCCCGATGGCGCGAATAGCTGCGTGCCCTTGGCGTTCCTACCTACTGCTTTGGGCGCATCGGGAATGATGTAGGTCTGCCAAATCTTGCGGCCCGTGAAGGCATCGAGCGCTGACACGCTGCCTCGGAAGGTGCAGCATTGATAATTCGGGTCGACCGCGGCGGCCTCTTCGAGCGAGGCTACGGGCACGTACAGCTTGTCTTCGAACAACTGGGTTGCGCCAGTAATGCGCGCGGATGGGTGCGGGTCCATGTGGACCTTCCAGACTTGCGCGCCGGTTGTCGCGTTTACGGCGTAGACGTTGGCTTTGAGATCGCCGAAGTAGACCAGCCCCTGGTCACGAGCCATCTCTGTCGTTACGGTGAGCGTTGGCGCAAAAGACCTTGCGCGCGGGAAATCCCTGGATTGTCCAACGCTGACGGCGGAGCGCACCCCATCATCCGCCCTGAACGACCAGTAGACGCAGCCGGTGGCCGCATCGATCGAATAAACGTAACCGCTGTCCACGCCGACAAACACGCGTCCGGCGACCACAGTCGGCTGGCCGTACACGGCGTTCGCGCCGGGAAATCCGAAGGCCCATTTCAGTTTCAAATTAGGAATCTGCGCATCCGTTAGCTTCGCTGCGGCCCCGCTCTGCATGCGCGAATTGGAAATGCCGGCGCCCCAGCCATTCCAGGCAGGCTTCGAGG
>JASHRP010000427.1 GCA_030037375.1 Bryobacteraceae bacterium
TGGCGAAGGGAGGGGTGCAATGAACGGGCGAAATCAAGTCAGCGTCCATGGCGCGGTTCTCTCGCGCCGCGGATTCGTCAAGACCGGCGGAGCGCTGCTGGTCGGCTTCGGGATGGCGGGTACGGGCGTCTTCGAAAAGGCCGCGAGGGGCGCGACGACGCGCAACACGCTAGACGCCAGCTTGCCCGAATCGTGGATCGAGATTCATCCCGACAATACCATCCTGATCCGCACCGGCAAAAGCGATTTCGGCCAGAGCACGACGTTCACCGCGTACCGGCAAATTGTCGCCGAGGAGTTGAACGCCTCCTTCGACTCCATCACCACGGTGGTCATGGGCGACACCGATCGGACTCCCGACGGCAGCGGCGCGTTCGATTTTCTCGGCAGCGGGACTCCGAATATCAGAAAGGCCGCCGCATACACCTATCAAGCTCTTTTGGATTTGGCTTCGCAACGGTTGGGTGTTCCGAAGACCGCCATCTCCGTGAAGGATGGCGTCGTTTCGGGCGGCGGCAAGAGCATGACCTACGGCGAGCTCGTCAAAGGCCAGCACTTGAATCTCACCATTCCCGTTAAGGGCGATCTCACCAGTCCCATGGGTTTGTCCGTGGACGGCAATCCGCCCATGAAGCCGGTGAGCGAGTACACGGTCATCGGCAAGTCTTTCCGAAACTCAGTGACCGCTTCGAAGGTCGCAGCGAAAGAGCAGTGGGCTACCGATGTCCGGCTTCCCGGCATGCTGCACGCGCGCATGGTGCATCCGAAGACGCTGGGCTCGACGCTGGTGCAAGTGGGTACGCTGGACAAGTCGAAATTCCCGAACGCTCAAGTGGTGGTGAAGGGCAATCTGGTTGGCGTGGTCTCGCCCACGGAATGGGAAGCGATCCGCGCCGCGGAGCAGGTGGCCTCGGCTACGAAGTGGAAGGACTGGAAGGGGCTTCCGGGTCACGCGCGCGTCTTCGACTTCCTCAAGCGCGACGCGGATTGGAAGACCACGCGCGTCACCAAGAGCGACAAGTCGAAGGATGATGTGTCGATCACGCTGTCCAAAGCCCCCAAGAAGCTGACCGCAAGCTACCAGATGCCGTTCATCAAGCACGCGCCTCTTGGCCCGACCATGGCGTTGGCCGATGTGCGCAAGGACGGCAAAATTTACATTTATACGCACAATCAGAATCCGCAAGCCCTGCGCGGTGAGATCGCCATGATGCTTTCGACCTCGCCTGACGATATCGTCGTGCGCACGTTCGCCGGCCCCGGCCACTACGGACGGTCGAACGGCGGAAACGCGGGGGCTGAGGACGAAGCCGTGCTTCTATCTCAGGCCGTGGGCAAGCCGGTCCGCGTGCAGTGGATGCGTCCCGAAGATTTTCAATGGTCGACCCAATCTCCCGCGGCAATGTCCGATGTCGAAATCGGGCTTGACGCGAGCGGCAAGATCGCGGCGTATCAGATCGACCACTATATGCCCGCCATGCAGGATGACCGGCCGATCGGCGCGGTTCTCGCCGGCCTGCCAACCATGGCCGCGCCGAATGAAAAAGGCGTGTTCATCGGTTCCACGGTCAACGACATCTCCGATCCCTGGGTCTACGATGGCGTCGTGAACATCGTCGAACGCGGCCACGGAACCTTCCAGGTCGGAGAGAAGAGTTCGCCGCTTGCTGTCGGACTGCGCGACCACAGCTTGCGAACGCCGGGGCAATTCCAGCAGAATTTCCCGCGCGAACTGGCCATCACGGAGGCAGCCGCGCTTGCCGGAGCCGATTCGATCCAGTTCCGCATCGACCACACCAAGCCCGGTCAGGGAGCTGGCGATCGCGTCATCAACGTCCTCAAGTCCGTTCGCGACGCCTCCGGCTGGGAAACGCGAACTTCGCGCGCGAAGAGTAGTGGTTCGGCTATTCAGCGCGGGCAAGGCGTGTCGGTCATGTTCCGCTCAGGCACCTATTGGGCCTGCGTCGCCCAGATTGCGGTGACGCCTGCGACGGGAGTTATCACCGTGGAAAAAGTAACCGTTGCGGTGGACCCTGGGATCGTCGTCAATCCGATGCAGTTGAAGCGGCAGGTGGAAGGCGGCACGGTGATGGGCGTAAGCATCGCGCTGCTCGAAGAGCTGCAGTTCGACGAAAGCGGCATCACGACGCGCGACTGGCGCACGTATCCGATCCTCAAGATGGCCGACATTCCGGAGATCAAGGTCGTACTTCTCAATCGGCCGGAAGTCGGCACGTATGGCGGCGGATCGGAAGCGGCGAACGCTCTGGCGGCGCCAGCCATTGCGAGCGCCTTATTCGATGCCACGGGCAAGATCCTTCGACGGCTGCCCTTGAAGCCCGAATACGTTCAGGCGGCCCTAAGGGCCTGAGGCCTGATTCACGCGTACGCCCTGCTGCCGGGCGCGTCACGCTCGCGAGTGATGCTCTCGAACTATCCGCTCTCGCGAAAAGCGTTTATCGGATCCGGCGCAAGCCCCTTCGACGCCCGCCATTCGCGGATCGCAGGTCGAACATCGGCTGCAAACAAATCTTGTAAGCACGCCTCGGCGCGAACAAGATCGCACGCCTGCCGCGCCGCATGCAATCGTTCGCAGTCAACTAGCGAGGCTTTCGCGAAAAGCTGCTGCGCCAATGTCCACCGTCTGAATCATCGCCTCGATCTTGCCCTTCAAGGTGTGGCTTTGGTCGATGCAGAGCCATACCCCAATCCGCGACATCCGTGTGATGGAAGGCGGCTCAAAGGGCTTGTACTCGATCGGCAGCCGGTGGCTCAAGCGATTGCTGCCACGCGCGGCATCCTCCAGGCTTTGCGGCTAGTCCCGAAGTCATCGCAGAAATGCCTCGGTCAAGCCTCCATCCACCGGAATCACATGGCCGGTCGTTTTGGCGCTCTGCTCGCCGAGTAACCAGCAGATCGCGTTGGCGCAGTCTGCGGGAAGAATTGGACGTCGGGTGATCGTGCGTTGCGCGTAAAATCCGGCCAGTTTGGATCGCAAGGCTTCGGTCGGCTCTGACTCTGCAAAATCGATCCCATATTTGCGGAGCGAGCCCATCACGCGATCCCTAGGAAACATGGCCGAGCCTTCGATCACGGTCGCCGGAGCAATCCCATTCACGCGAACCAACGGCCCGAGCCCAACGGCGAGCTCGCGAATCAAGTGACTCAGCGCGGCTTTACTCGTATCGTAAGGTTCGCTACCATGCTTCGGCACCACCGCGTTTGCGGAGCTCGCGAACACCATCGCTGCCGGCAGATTCTGCGCCTTGAAAATCGCCGCGGTCTCCTGAGCCAGCAGGAAGTTGCCGGTGACATTCACGTTCAGCGCCTGGTTCCATACGGTCTCCGGAGGCGTGTCCGCAGCCGGAACCGGATACACAGCAGCAGTGTTGACCACCGCGTCGACACCGCCAAACTTGAGAACCGCCGCGCGCAGCGCCGCTTGAATGCTCTTGCGGCGCGTTAGATCGAGCTCACACGCGAGGGTCATCTCGCTTGTGCCGAGCGCGCCGGCCTCCTTAGCGACGCATTCCGCGGCAATCCGATCGCGGTCCGCTACTACAACGTGCCCGCCCTTGGAAGCAATCTGGAGCGCACTCTCGCGGCCGATCCCGCTGCCTCCGCCGACCACGAGGAAGACGCGGCGGCTGAAATCGCGCTCCGGCGGCATGCGCTGGAGCTTAGCTTCTTCGAGCGCCCAGTACTCGATCCGAAACGCCTCCGTTCTCGGCAGGGCTACGTAATTGTGGAAGCTCGAAAACTGCCGGGCCTGCTCCGGATGCCGCGCTTGCGGCAAAGCTCCCGTTTCCGCGGCCGATTCCTCCAGCGCATTCGCGCCCCGCATCACGTGAATCGCATTCACGAAAAACTCCGTGGTAATGCGAGCCTCGCGCTTATCCTTGCCGAACCCGAACACTCCAAGCCCGGCGATCACCACCACGGACGGATTGGTGTCACGCAGCTTGGGTGAATCGGGCGAGGCGCTGGACTTGTAATACTCCGCGTAAGCCTCACGATACTCCGCCACACGTTCCTCGACCCTCGCGCGCAACTCCGGCTGCCCCTCAACGGCCGGTTTCCACGGGATAAACATCGGGCAGATCCGCGTCCGCAGGAAATGATCGGGACAACTGGTGCCCATGCGGCACAGATCTTCGGCCCATTTCGAATTCGCGAACTCCAGCGCGTCTTCAGAGCTTTCATAATGCGCGATCACTCGCAGGTTCGATGACAGCGCGCCGCGCAGATAGGGCAGAATCGCCGCCGCTGCGTCATGAAGAGCTGCATCGTCAAGATTAGCCTCCGCATCGACCGCCACGCCGCCGAACGCTGCGCTCCGCGGATGTTCGCCGATAAACTCGCCCATCTGATCGATCGTCTCGATGCTGCTCTCGTAGCACGCCTGCTGCGTATCTCCCCAGGTGAACAGCCCGTGACTTCCCAGCACGATGCCATCGCAGCCCGGATTCTCCTTAACGGCGCGCCGCAACATGATAGCGAGCTCAAATCCCGGCCGCTGCCACGGCAGCCAGACCATTTTTCGTCCAAAGCGTTTGTTAAACTCTTTCAGCTTCCTCTTTCCGTTAGCGCTCGCCGCCAATGCGATGCACCAATCCGGGTGCAAATGATCCACGTGATCGAAGGGGAGAAACGCGTGCAGCGGTGTGTCGATCGATGCGGCCACTCGATTCTCGCCGAACGCGCACAGTGCGTAATACGCGACCATCTCGTCTTCAAGCTCCTCGCCGCGATAGCACGGGATCAGCTGATCGAGCTTCTCCATGTAAAGAATCGCGAAACCGCTGGTCTTGATGGAACGAAGATCCCCGCCGCTCCCCTTCACCGCGAGCACTCGGGCCGGTTTGCCCGAGAGAGGATCGGGCAGATCGAACTTGGAGCTGGTATTACCGCCGCCGAAGTTGGTGATGCGCAGGTCTGCGCCGAGCAGATTGGAGCGATTTTGCAGCAGCTCCAACGGCCGCGTCGCCAGTTCCTCGGCTTTCTCTTTCTCCCACAAGTTTTGAAGAAACTTGGTTTCACGCATGTGTGTATTCCACATCCTGAAAGCGCTGGTAGTGTGCATCCCAGCGGTCCGTGCACTGCGGCTCGAATCTCTCCACGGGAAACGACCGGTCGATCACGCCGCGCGCTTCCGCAAGCGAAGCGACTGCGCCGGTCGACAGCATCTGCATCGCGATATTTCCCAGAGCCGTCGCCTCCGCGGGACCCGCGACCACAGTGCGTCCCGTCGCGTCCGCCGTGAATTGGTTGAGCAGCCGATTCTTCGACCCGCCGCCGATGATGCGAATTTCTTCGAAGCGAATTCCTGTCAATCGTTCAAGCGATTCCAGAACTAAGCGGTACTTGAACGCGAGACTCTCTAAAATCGCGCGCGTGAACGCCGGCGGACTGGCGGGCGCGGGCTGACCGGTCCGCGCGCAGTAGCTCGCGATCGCTTCCGGCATGGAGCCGGGGTGTAAGAACGCGGGATCATCGGGGTCAAACAAGGATCGAAAAGCGCTACGTTCGTCGCTGGCCGCAGCCTCAAACAGATCGGCGTAAGCGAACTCCAGCCCCGCTTCGATCCAACGCTTCCGGCACGCTTGCAGCAGCCACAGCCCAGCGATGTTCTTCAACAGGCGAATCGTCCCGCACACGCCGCCCTCATTCGTAAAGTTCAAATCGCGAGCCAGTGGTGTGATCACCGGCTCAGTAAGCTCCGCGCCAAGCAGCGACCACGTCCCCGAGCTCAAAAACGCACTTTTACTCGAGATCCCGATCGCGGCAACCGCCGAGCCTGTATCGTGGCACGCGGGCGCGATCACGGGTGTGCCTGCTAGAGCGCGCGACGCCTCTTCTTTCACTGTGCCGGCGAGGGAACCGGGCTTGATGATCGGAGGCAACAATCGCGATGGGACCTCCAGCCGGCCGAGCAATCCCGCCGCCCAGCAGCGAGTCCTCGCGTCAACCATCTGCATGGTTGTGGCGTTCGTGTATTCGCAAGCAATGTTGCCCGTGAGCCAGTAATTGAGCAGGTCGGGGATGGTGAGCAGCGTCTGAGCGCGTTCGATAGCCGCGGGTGTCGCGCGGCATGCCGCGTAGAGCTGGTATAGAGTGTTGAACGGCAGGAACTGAATCCCGGTGATTCCGTAGATCTCAACGCGGGGAACGCGCTCGAAAACGGCGTCCATGATGCCGTCCGTGCGCGGGTCACGGTAATGATGAGGATTCTCGACCAACTCACCGCGCACATCGAGCAAGCCATAATCCACGCCCCATGTATCGACGCCGATGCTGTCCAAATTAGCCTTGGGAACGCTGTCTAGCGCGCTTCTCATCTCCGACCACAAACGCGGCAGATCCCACCGAAGAGATGTATCCGTCTTCAGAGGCTGATTCGGAAAACGGTGAATCTCAGTAACGCTAAGGACGCTCGACTCGAGCCGCGCGAGCACCGCGCGCCCGCTCTCCGCGCCAAGATCGAACGCCAGAAAGTGAGCGCTCACCTGATCATGATACTGGACCGCGCAAACGGCGGGTTTGCGCAAATTGATCCTCCCAAATCACAATTACGGCACGGAGGAAACCGGCTCCCACCGTCCCGTTTTCGCGGATTTGAGGATTGCGTCCGTCACGTGATCGGTCGCCAATGCATTCCGGAACGTCGGTGCGGCTTCTTTGCCTTCGCTGAGCGCCGTCAGAAAGTCAGCGAACTGATGGATGAACGTGTGCTCGTATCCGATTTGCAAACCTGGCACCCACCAGCGCTTCATATAAGGATGGTCGCCGTCCGTGACGTGGATGCTTCGCCAGCCACGAAGCCGCCCCTCATCGCGGTGATCGAAAAACTGGATGCGGTGCAGGTCGTGCAGGTCCCACATGGCGGAGGCGTGTCCACCGTTGATTTCGAGCGTGTAAAGCGCCTTGTGCCCGCGCGCATAGCGCGTAGCCTCAAACGTCGCCAATGCGGAATTGTGAAAGCGCCCCAGCGCCGCGCTCGCATCGTCGATGCGCACCGGCTCCACTCGGCCCGTGAGATTGTGTTTCCGCTCCTTGATGAACGTCTCCGTCATCGCGGTCACTTCGCGAAGCGGACCATTCAACCACAGAGCCGTGTCGATGCAGTGAGCCAGCAGGTCGCCGGTGACGCCGCTTCCAGCCACATCGGCATCCAGCCGCCACAGTCCTTCGCCGCCTTGCGGGAGCTCCTGCGAGATTGTCCAGTCCTGAAGAAATTTCGCGCGGTAATGAAAGATACGACCGAAGCGGCCTTCGTCGAGTAGAAGCTTCAGCAACATGACCGCCGGTACGCGCCGGTAGTTATACCAGACCATGTTCGCGACTCGTTCGGACTCAACGGCCGAAACCATTGAGGCAGATTCTGTCGCGTTACGGCCGAGAGGCTTCTCGCACAGAACCATCTTGCCCGCCTGCGCCGCGGCTATCCCGATCTCCGCGTGCGTATCGTTCGGGCTGGCGATATCGATCAAATCGATATCCGCCCGATTCACCAACGCGCGCCAATCCGTCTCGACCGATTCGTAGCCCCAGTTCTGCGCGAAGGATTTCACCCGTTCCGCGTTCCGCGCGCACACGGCTTTGAGCGCCGGCTGGTACTCCGTCTCGAAGAATCGCGGCGCCTGTAGAAACGCGTTAGAATGCGCGCGGCTCATGAAGCCATAGCCGACCAGCCCGATGTTCAGGGGCTTCCTCGCGGGCATCCCTCAGTCCCAACCATGCGCGTTGCGCACATCGATCATGACGCGCAGCACGTCACGCCACGTTTGCGGATTCATCATCACTTCGTTCGGGAACATGCAGCCGTCCCAGCAGATATGCTCGAAGGCGCGTGTCGGCGAACCGTCCTCGCCGCGCATCCAGATTCCCGCCGCTTTCACGATATCCATCTTGCCGTTGGGATCTCCCGGCAAGCAGTGCCTACCTGTCTTGTCATGCGATCCCGATCCCTTCACCGTTGCGTCGTTCTGCGCGACGTGAAAATCGATGGTCCACGGCCGCAGCCTTCGGCACATAGTCCGCAGCGCGTCATCGAGCGTCGCCTCATTCGACCAATCGAAACTCTCGGGCAGGATTCGATCCTCCGGCGCATTGAATCCGAGCGTGAATAGAAGAGTGTGCGCCATATCGGCCTGAAACCCGAGCGTCTTCGGCTGGTTCACCGTCTCCAGCAGCTCTGCCATATGCCGCCAGCTATGTATCCCGCCCCAGCAGATCTCGCCTTCGGCAGCCAGCCGCTCGCCGTGATCTTCGGCGATCGAACATGCTTTAGTAAAGGTGTCCGCGATCTTGCGGGTATTTTCGGCGGGATTCTTCGCCCACTCAGCCGGACTCACCGCCGAATCGATGCGGACTACTCCATAGCGGCGAAAGCCGAGATCACGAAGTTTTCGCGCAATCTGGCACGCCTTGCGCACTTGAGTGAGGAATCGTCCCCGCTCCTCTTCGCTGCCCGTCGCCGAGCCTCCGCCCGTCGGAGGCCACACCGGAGCAACCACCGATCCTGCCACGAGATTCCTTCGCGCGAGCCCGTCGGCCAGCCGCTTCAGATCGTCGTCACTGGAATCGATGTCCGTGTGCGGAGAAGCGAGAAACAGATCCACGCCATCGAACCGCACCCCATTCACTTCCGCCGCCGCGGTCAGATCGAGCATCGTGTCCAGATTGATCGGCGGCTCGCCGCCCGCGCCCTTACCGACCAACCCGGGCCACATGGCATTGTGCAGGTACGGTCGTTTGTGCATCAGCCGTGCCTTCGCTGGAGAGGCTCCGCGTCGGGATTCCCTGGACCAAAATGCTTCAGGACGACCAGGGGCGACACGTCGCTCAAGTTGCGGATGGTAACGCCCTTCCACGCCGCATCAGCGGTCACGAACAACTCGTCCTCGGTCATCTCGCCGAAGCGGATCATCGTCGGCGCGGAAACGGACAATTTCCCGAACATCCCGTGCCCCTGCGACACCAGAGCTCCGTATGCTTCCCGATCATGGATGGTCACTGTGCGTCCCGGCAGCACGGTCAATTCCTTCGCCGAGTAGTATCTCGTCCCGTACGTGATCCACATCTCGCGATAACCCGCCGCTTCCATCTCCCCGACCGGCTTCACCGGCCGTGGAAACACTTTGTTGCATTTCGCGAACTCGGGGTTCACATTGGCGTTCCAGTCGAGCATGCCGATCAGATAATCCAAATCGTGGTGGAACTCAGGAAGCACGTCCTTTGTCATCAGGCTCCAATCGACGATCCGGCCTTCCACCAGAGACTGAAACATAGCGAAGACATCGCTGGCTACTTGTGGTTCGTACGTCACCAGCGATCCCGGCGCGTGCAGAATCCCGGGATTCACCTGCCAGCCCGCACCCGCCTCCAGCTTGTAAGCTCGCGAGTGATTCAAGATTCCGTTGTCCCCTCTATTCCAATTCTCTAAACAGCGCCGGACGTCTTCCTTGCTAGTTCCCGGCTCCAAACCCATGAACGTATATGGAAAACTATTTTCGATCTGGTTGTACTGCGGAGGAAAATAGTAAGCTTCGGGTTTGCCCTTGAATCCGACCTTCGCCGCGAACTCATCACTTTGATGCATGTGGTGCGGAATCGGCCCCATGTTGTCGAAGAACTTACACAGGACGTTCCAGCCGCCCTCGCGTTGCATCACAGCGCTGCTCAATAGCGCGTCGCCCGCGGTTTCCGTCGCTTCTTTCAGCAGGAAGCGCTTTCCATCGCCGGTTCGAACAAAGCTCAGACCTTCGAACTCGGTTGTATCAGGGCCGTTGGCCGCCTTGGTCGTTGAAGCGAACCAGCGCTCATTGATGCCTCCGCGATGTCCGCCGAAGGCGTATAAATCATCCGGATGCAGCCGGAGTCTTCGCCCCGGAATCATAAAGGACCGCGGCACCCAGCACGGTTCCAGCCGGAGAATGCCCTCCGCGGCAGCGATGCTTTCGCGAATCATAGTTTCTTCAGCCAGATATTGCGAATGCTGATTTTGCCGGTACCTTCGATCTCGAAGCCGATCAGCCCGCTCTTCTTGAACATGGTGGGATCGTCATCGATCAGAATCGACATGACGTGTCCGTTGACAATATGGGTCATCGTGTTTCCTCGCGCGATCAAAAGCAGTTGATTCCAGTTTTCGATCTTTACGTATCCGCCCAGTTCATCGCGGTCGCCCAGCGTGGCCAGCAGCCGCGGCTTCTTGCCTTGCTCGGTCCGTACCACCTGCCCGCGCCAGGCGATGATGCCGCGGCCGGTGGCTTGCTCGTAATACTGGCCCGTATACGCGTTACGGCCGTCGAAATCGAATTGCGCCCCTTGCATGTCCCATTTGGCTTGCGATGCGGCCGAAGGAGGCGTTCCACGAGGCTGGCCGCTCGGGCACATTCCTTGCGCAGCGCGCGGCGGAGCTGCGGGCGCCGCGCGCGGCGGAAGAATCGAGCCTCGATACTGCACGCCGCTGTTAATTCCCGCACCCTCGCCTCGCATCTCCAGCCTCAATTCGAAGTCCGCGGCTTCGCCGCCTTGCCACACCAGATAAATTGTTCCGGTCGGCTTCTCGCAGGTAGACTCGGCGACAATCGCGCCGTTCTCAACACGCCAGTAGCTCTTGTCTCCATCCCAACCGGAGAGCGTCGAGCCATCGAACAACGACGTCCACCCGGTATGGTCGTTGAAATCGATCGGTTCGGGTTGAGAGAATCCGCCCCCTCCGCCGCGTGCTGGGGATCCGCCGCGTCCCGCCGGAGGCTGCTGGGCAGTCAAAGCCAACGCCGCGCAAGCCGCGGTAATCAATCCGAACCTGATTAGATGTGAGGTCATGGTTGCATCCGGCGAAACGCATCTTTCGCCGCACCCATATACGTTATCAGGCTGGGCTGCGTGCCGGATGCCGCGTCGGCCAATTGTGCTACACAAAGGCGCTACAAAAACCGGCAACTATTCGTCTCGGGGCGTGTTGAAGCAGATGAGCTGTTGCCGGAACGTTTTAGCTTCCACGGCCTTTTCGCCGGCCACCGGGGTGCCCTCATGAAACGAATCGTTCAAATTCTCTGTTTCGCCGCGCTGGCCACCGGTATGGCGCGAGCGCAAATGCCGAGCTTTCAACACGTGGTGGTGATTGTGCAAGAGAACCGGACGCCCGACAATCTCTTCCAAGGGCTATGTCAGGCGCCGTTCGGTTCGGCGGGAGCTTGCAGCGTCACGCCGAACTCGAGCCAGTACAACATTCAGACCCAGAACTGGCTGGATAAGACGGCAGCGAACGGCGTCACACAACCTGGCGCCGTCGCGTTGGCCAACAAGTACGATCTCAGCCACGCGCACTCGGCCTTCACTGCCATGTGCGATGCCAATGCGACCACGGGGGCCTGCCAAATGGATGGCGCGGCGGCGATCACGTGCTCCGGCCATTGCGCCTCAAAGCCGCAATTCCGCTATGTCTCCAACGTCGCGGGGATTCTCAATCCGTATCTCACGCTCGCCACGCGATTCGGTTGGGCGAATTACATGTTTCAGACTAACCAAGGCCCCAGCTTCCCGGCACATCAATTCCTGTTCGGAGGAACGTCAGCTCCCAGTGCCGCCGATGACGCGGCGGGAATCTTCGCCTCCGAAAACATGACCGGCGGGAAGACGGCCGGCTGTACCGCCGAGCATGGAACCACCGTCGATCTGATCACGCCCTATAGCGGGGAGAGCCAAAAGGTTTATCCGTGCTTCGAGCACCAGACCATGCCGGACATCCTGCCCTCGCCCTTCACATGGCGATACTACGCGCCGAGCGCCGGCTCCATCTGGACCGCACCCAATGCGATTCAGCACATCTGCGAATCCACGGGGCCGGGTGGAACGTGCGCCGGGTCGCTGTGGAACAACAACATCGATCTAAAGCCCGCCGATGTTTTGACTGACATCGCCAACTGCAATCTGCGGTCCGTAAGCTGGGTGATTCCCACCGGCGCCAATTCGGATCACGCCAATGTGAACGACGGCGGAGGACCCTCATGGGTCGCGGCGATCGTGAATGCGATCGGCTCCAGCGCCTCTTGCGACGGTGGATCTGGCTATTGGAACGACACAGCCATCTTCATCACTTGGGACGATTGGGGCGGATGGTACGACCACGAGGCGCCCACAATCTTGGCGCAGCCGGAAGGGGACTATCAGTATGGATTCCGCGTTCCTCTGCTGGTGGTCTCGGCGTACACTGCCGCCGGCTACATCAACAACGCCCGGCACGACTTCGGAAGCATCCTGCGCTTCATCGAATCCAATTTCGGGATTGCGGCGGGCACTCTTGATTTTGCCGATGCCCGTGCAACAACCGACCTCACAGATTTCTTCGATCTCACGCGCGCCCCAAGAAGCTACCAAGCAATCACCGCTGCCAAGGACGCAAAAGTTTTCCTGAACGATAAGCGAAAGGCGACAGATCCTGATGACGATTAGGCTGCGTCGCGCGGGCTCGCCACCCGGGGACGGCGTACGCGATT
>JASHRP010000428.1 GCA_030037375.1 Bryobacteraceae bacterium
ATACGCGAAATCGGTATCCGAAAAATGTGTGTACCAATAGAAATCGTCGTAGACCGAATGGTAGATCCCGCCTTCATCCTCCCCGCCGAACCCGAGATTCAACGACGCGATTCCTAAATGATCGATGAACGCTGTGTAGTCCGACCCGGACCCTAACGCGCTGATCCTCAGGTCCGCTCGATTTCTCGCCTCCTGACGGTCCGCCGATGACGAATTTAATATGTTGCGCGCCTGCGATCGTTTCCAAACCGTCAGCTTTGTCTCCGGATCTTCGATATCCCGCTCCACGCCGTTGATGAATTTCTCAAGCGTATGCGAACCCGAGACGCCCAAAAAACCTCGTCCGTTGCCATCCGAATTGATGTAGACCGCGGCCTTCGCGCGCAACTCCTCTGCGTGATCCTCTGCCCATTCCGTCGACCCGAGCAAACCCGGCTCCTCGCCATCCCACGCGCAATAAATGATCGTTCGCTTCGGCTTCCATCCCTCCTTGAGCAGCGCCCCCAGTGCCCGAGCCTCTTCCAGCATCGCGACAAACGCCGACACCGGATCTTCCGCGCCATTCACCCACGCATCGTGATGATTGCCGCGGATGATCCATTCATCCGGAACCGTCGAACCCGGAATCCGCGCGATCACGTCATACAGCGGTTTCGTATCCCAATTGAACGCAACCTTCAAATGCACCTTCGCCGGCCCCGGACCCACGTGATACGCAATCGGCAACCCTCCTCGCCAGCGGTCCGGAACATCGCGCCCCGTGACCGCCGAAAGCAGAGGCTGCGCATCCGCGTATGAAATCGGGAGCACCGGAATCTTCGTCAGCGTGGTCACCTCGTTTAACGGAAGCCGCTTCGCGTCCTTGGTCGCTGCCACGCCCGGCGTCAGCGGATCTCCCGGATACACCGGCATATCCATCACGCTCCCCCGCTGCACACCGTCCTTTGGACGAAACGGACCGTTCGGATACGTATCGCCCTCGCCATAGCCATCGTCGCGCGGGTCCGAATAAATCAGGCACCCAATCGCCCCATGCTCCGCCGCGACTTTCGGCTTGATCCCGCGCCATGACTCGCCATACCGCGCGATCACAATCGCCCCTTTCACCGAAATGCCCAATCGATCCAATTGCTCGTAATCCGCCGGCGTCCCGTAATTCACATACACCAGCGGACCGGTCACGTCGCCGTCGATCGAATACGCGTTATAAGAAGGGAGTTGTTCGTCGTGCTGGCCCGAGGTCGGATCGACGGCCACCGTCGGCTCCTGCAAGGCCGCCGTGAACTTCGTTGGCTCAACCATTTCGAGCACCCGCTGTTTCGGCGTCGGAAACAAGACGTCGTACGTCTCGATCTTCGCGTCCAACCCGAACTTCTTAAACTTCGCGAGAATCCAATCCGCGTTGTCCTTGTCATACGGTGAGCCGACATGATGCGGATGCGCCGTCATCCGCTGCATGTACTCGCGCAGGTTCGCCGGCGCGGGAATCGCGCGCAGCTTCGTCTCCCAATCGCGTTCCGCGCGAGCCGCGTCCGCCGAATAGCCGCGCAGCGAAACCGCCGGAGCTTGCGCCGACACCGTCGCGCCCAGCGACAATCCAAGCCACCCAAGACACCCAATTAACCGTTTCATTTTTATCCCCCTGCCAACCTAACGGAAAAATGAATACCCCACGTAAAAGACATTATTGTCGACGCCGGGATTGAAGCTAGTCGTGCCGGCGTTGGAAATGTGCAGGAAGCGGTAACCGAGGCTCACTGCTTGACGGGTGCTTGCCTTCCAGCGTACTCCCGCGCCTAGGTCGAATAGGAAATTCAATCCGCTCGCGTCCGGCTGATTCTCGGGGATGGGTTCCGTCGAAGCGATGAGACCCTCCATCGTCTCCGCAAACGGATGAACTCGCCGCGAGCGCAGAAACTCGAACGCGAACCCCAGCGGCGCGATCGCAAAACCGTATACCGCATGCGGCGGGCTGACGCGTTGATAGGGCGGAAAGAAGTTGTACAGCGTCTCCGAAGGCTGAAGTAAAATCGCGGCCGGCATCGCGGATGGGCTATAGCTGATCGATGCCGCCCGCCAAATCCAGCACCGGTACCCATAGGTAAATCCCGCGCCGACAAATCGCCGGTCCGTCTCCGTGCCGATCAACGTTGACGAAGCCGGCGAGTATCCCGCGAAAAACTCGAACTCATGTCTCGGGCCGCCATCCGCGGGCGAGCAAAACCCCGCATAGGCGGGAGTAATAGGAATACATGCCCCTGCAGCCACAATCTTCGCGAGCGTTCGAACGTCCAAGCGGGCAGTTTATCAACTCGCCGAAGGAAACTTCAGCTCCGCCACCAGCTCGCGGAACCTCGCGTCCTCTCGGATGCTCTCATACAGCGGATCGGCATTCATGAACGCCGCCAGTGGCGCATGCTCCTCGACACTTCGCTTCAAGAAGTCGAAGGTCGCTTCGCGGTTTCCCAAGCTCGCATGAATCGCCGCGCTAGCGGACGGATCCACATACTCCGAATCCGCCATTTCGTCCAGCCTTTGAAGAATTCGCAGAGCACCGGCGCGATCGCCACTAAGGGCCAGGGTCACCCCCAAAATGCTCAGCGGAACGGCTCTCGGAGGAACTGTGTCGCACTTCCGAGCGGTCTCCAGCGCGTCCGCGTATTTCCCTTGCTGCAAATACGCGCGCGCCAGCAAGTAATAAGACTCGGCCGAATCCGGTTGAAGCGCAATCGCCGCCTCGAACCATTGCTGCGCCTCTTTGCCGCGTCCGGCCAGGTAAAGCGCCAATCCCAGCACTCGATTCGTACGGACTGACAGCGGGTCCAAGTATACCGCCCATTCGAGCGATTGCCGGGCCTCATCGAGCCTTCCCAAACACGATTGGCAGATCCCGCAAATGTGATAGCCCTCCGAATAGCTCGGCTGTAGGGTAAGGCCCTCCTTCACCAGCGCCAGCCCCTCTTCCCATTTCGATTCGCCGAAACAGGTGGTTAGACCGAGCGACACCAGAGCGTGGGCAGACTTCGGATCCAGGCTCAATGCCTTTTTCGCCGCATCCCGCGCCTTCGGAAGTCCATCCGCGGGCCGGATCATTCCCCACACGGCGAGCCACGCATAGGCGTCCGCCAGACCGGCGTACGGCGACGAATAATCCGGATACAGCGAATTCGCCTGCTGGAAAATTTCGATCGCCGAAAGAAATCCTTCCTGCGTCATCCGGTTCCAGGCTTGCCGTCCTCTCAGATAAAGAACGTGCGCCTCCGCGCTGGGAGCCTTGTAACCGGCGAGCTGCGATTCCGCCGGTTCGAAGGACACGCGCAAGGTATCCGCAATC
>JASHRP010000429.1 GCA_030037375.1 Bryobacteraceae bacterium
CACGTCTCTAAGCAACCTTCCACGATGCGAACATCAGGATCAGGGCCAATTCTATCGAAAAGCTTACCGAGATCCACGGGATCGAATGCGTGACGAAAGGCGACTTTCCAACCACGGCTCCGAAGAGATTCATCGCGTCCGGTACCGCAACATGGGCGGGGATCCATACCAAGAGCCCCAGCACGATTAAGCCGGCATACACTCTCCAGGCATCGCTAAACAAGGCCGCGAAAAGCAGGTTGATCGCGTACAGCCCTGACGCGCACGCGGTCATCGTGATCGCGTAACCGAGCATGTCCACCGGCGACGCCACGGCCCGGACAATGGGAACTAGGATCCACATCGCCGCGAACATCAGGGCGAGGCCCGCCAGCAGTTCCAACCACCCGAGCGCGGCCCTCGATACGAGTAGTCGCAAGCGACTGACCGGCAATGCCAGCGTGAACAGCACGCACCCGCCTTGTCCCTTGCGGAGGGATGGCGTCGCTATTCCTGCGCCGGCGAACAGAAGCGACATCCACGCTGCAACGTACGCCGCGCTGATGGATGGCGCCAAAATCCCGGTCGATTGTCCCACCGGGATGGCCCGTAACGGAATTATGAATAACGCGAGGAGCGCCAATGCGATCAGAAAGCGATAGCGCGTCTCCAGCCATGCTCTGTACCACAACATGTTCAGTTCTCCGAAGGTTTTTCCACTTTGTCGATAACAAACACATCCGCCGCAGCCTTGGTCGACTTCAACTCCAATCCGAGCTGCTGCTGAATCGCCGCGAACAAGTCCGGAGGACCATCCGGATTGGGCGGAGGCGGCGTGCCGCCGCCTAGCCCGATGAATTGCGTCGCGTCCGGCGTCCAGTTCAACGTGAAATCCCATTTTCCAGTCAGTCCGGTTTGATCGACAATCGGTTTGTCCGTCACCGCCATCTGCATCACACCCGCGAACTCCGCCATGCTGGCATTGCGCGCGGGTAATGTCCCCAGCCTAGTGAAGGCAAGCGCGGGCGTGCCATTCGGGCTAGTCGTATTCTGTTTGAGCTTGTGCCCACCCTTAGCGACGGTGAGTGCGTAGACGGAAAGCTCCTTCTTATCGCGATGGAACACGAGGTGAAAGCGGTCCGGAAGCATCTTCTGAAATAGCGCCTTCATCTGCGCCAGGTTCGGCTGTCCTGGCGTGTCGGGCGTTCCCGTTATGTCGTAATGGTCCTCTTCAATCCAGGAGGGCGCGTTGATGATCTGTTTCGGGTGGAGGTCGAAGGCGAAGGTGATTATGTCGTTCAAGGTGGTGTTGATGGCGAGAATTTCCCGCCCGCGTATGGTGAAGAGCTTGCCGGGCGTGTTCGGCCGGCTCGGCTTGATGGTAACCACATCGAAGCTGGGATTGGCGTTCGTGGACATGGGTACCACCGGGGGCGGCGCCTCGGGGATGGTCCACTCAGTCTCGGGCGTCGCTCGCGCCATGTTCAGCGGGAAGTTCAATCCCGCCTGCGCCCACGTCCCGTTCATCGAATTGCTGTCAGTGCCGAGATTGCCTTCGTAACTGGCCCCCAGCAGCTCGATTTCGAATCTGAAGCCGGCTCCTTTCTGCGCAACTTTGTCGCACTTCAAAGGCGGTACACCTTTCTGATCGATGCTGTAGAGCGTAGCCTTGAGCGCCTCGTCGGATCCCCGCTCGACCTTAACCACCATCCGCAGGTCCGTGCTCGGCGCGCCTGGCACATTGACTTTCAGCGTGCCCTGCCAGGTGCCGACTACGTTCTGGGCGAATGCGCCGCCGCATAACATCCAAGCCGCAATCATCCAAAGAACGAGCTTTTTCATGACTAGAATTCCCTCCGTTCCGCGATCTTCCACGCCGCGACAAACAAAACCGCGGCTAATCCCACAGAAAAAGCCATGGCTCCCCACGGCATCGTATGCGCGATGACCGGAGAGCCCTCTCCAATCGCCCGAACCAAGTTCAGCGCGTTTGGCAAAGGAGTGTACGCGCCCAGCAGCCAAAATGCGCCAAAGGCGAGCATACTTCCCCAAATGCGCCAGGCGTCGTCGAGAAATGTGCCCAGCATCACGGACAGATAGTAGAACCCGGTGGCGCACGCGATCAGCGCCGCCGCCTGCTCGATTATCTGCGTATCCGTCACGGAAGCGTCCTTGGGGGCAAGGAGGCCCAATCCGATGCAAAGCAATGTAATCAGTAGGGCCATCCCGATCCAGCCCATACTCGACCTGATGACGAGCAATCGCAGCCGGCTGACCGGAAGCGACAGAGTGAACAGCGTCGAGCCGTGAAGGCCTTTGGTCGCCTGAAGCGCTGGTTGCGTGTTGATCCCCGCTCCCGCAAGCATCGAGAAAAACACCACGACGAAGCTATTCACCATGAGCACAAGCGCCTCTAGGGGCCGGGCCCCCGGAGGCGGCTGCTTGGTCCCTGCAACGTGACTCAGAACCATAACCAAGCCGATGAAGCAGAGCGAGAACGCCATGCGATACCGGGTCTCCAGCCATCCCTTTAGCCACAGCATGTCAGTTGCTCCTCACGTGCTCGAGAAAGATTTCCTTGAGCGTGACGGGATACCGCTCGACGGCGGTACCCGGTAAGGATCGCGCCTGCTGGACGATCGCATCCACGTTGTGACTGGCGAGTATCGAAACAACGCGTCCCTCCTGCCGCACGAACTCGACCCCTTCCACCCAGCGCGAAGGCAGTTCCACCACGTTCGAGAACACCACTTGGAGCCGCTGGTACTGCGCCTTCATATCGTCCAGCGATCCCGAGACGATCATCTTGCCGCGGTCGATGATCCCGATATGATCCGCGATCAGCTCCACCTCGCTCAGTTGATGCGACGAGAAGAACATCGTGGTGCCTGTGGATGCAGCGATAGCCATCAACTCTCGCAGCACGTCTTCGGTCGCCGCCGGATCGAGCCCATCGGTCGGCTCGTCCAGGATCAGCAGATCCGCGCCGCGCGAGATCGCGAGCAACAGCATCAGCTTCGAGCGCATGCCTTTCGACAGGTCGGGAATTTTCTTCTTCGGCGGCAGCTCGAACATGTCGAGGTAGCGCTTTTCCAGGTCTTCGCGCCACTTAGGGAAGAATGGCCGCGTGAAGCGGATCATCTGCTCCACGGTCATGTACGGGTACAGTTCCTTGTCTTCGGTAACGAACCCGATACGCCGGCGAATTTCGATGGACTTGTCAGCGTCCGCAATGGGAACGCCAAACACGCGCGCTGTGCCGCTATCGCATCGCAGCAACCCCATCAGCGTTTTTATGGTCGTGGTCTTTCCAGCCCCGTTGCGTCCCAGAAACCCAAAAATGCTGCCAGCCGGCACCCGCAGATCCAGGCCTCGCAGCGCCGGTTGTCCTTTGAAGGACTTCTTGAGCTGATTTGTCTCGATAATGTAGCCGTTCGTCATGGCTTCCCTTCCAATGCCTTCCCGTTCCGCCCATCCACGCGCATCTGCGCCAACTCGTTTTCAAACACTCGGCGGAGTTCTTCCTCAGTCAGACCCAGCGGCGCCAGCCGTTCTATCGCCGATTGCACCACGGCTTGCGCCTTACGCATCAGACGCGCCCGCCCTCCCGCCGATCCTTTGATGTACGCCCCGGAGCCGTGCTTCAGCTCGATCACTCCTTCGTGCTCCAACTCGCGGTAAGCGCGAACCACGGTGTTCGGGTTCATCACCAGCTCCTCGGCGACTTTTCGGATCGTCGGGAGCTGATCGCCTTCCCGTAAGGCTCCAATTTCGACGGCATGTTTAACCTGCTCCATGAGCTGAACGTATAAAGGAATGCCGGAGGATTGATTGAGTCGAAAAATCAAGGATTAATTCAGCATCTCAAGTGTGCTAGTCTAATAACACACTACACACATTCGAGCGGCCCGTCAAGAGATTTCTCGGCCATTGCCGTTCACCGGCGGCAATCCGCGAATCGCCGAATCCCAATGGGAAAAACTGGGGCGGTGCCGTAGCATCGATGACGGGAAGGAGTTAATTTCATGGAACAAGCATCAGTTCAAAAGCCTTACAGAGGCATCGGCATGGAGGGTCTCACCGCGAAGTGGTACGCCTCGCTCACCGCGAAATCGATGGACGATTTCAAATCTTTGGCCCGCCGAGTTGCCGATACTCTACCGGCAGGCGCTCGCGTCCTCGAAGTAGCCCCGGGGCCGGGATATTTCGCCATCGAACTCGCCAAGCTTGGCTCAAACGGACTTGGGGACTACCGCATCAAGGGCCTAGACATTAGCCGCACGTTCGTGGATATCGCGCAGAAGAACGCGTCAGATGCCCAGGTCAACATCGATTTTCGCCAGGGGAATGCCGCCGCCATGCCTTTCGCTAGCCGGTCCTTCGACTTCGTCCTCTGCCGCGCGGCGTTCAAGAACTTCTCCGAGCCGCTACGTGCGCTTCAAGAGATGTATCGCGTGCTCGACGCCAGCGGCCGCGCCGTGATCATCGATCTGCGTAAGGATGCTTCGGTTGAGTCGATCGATCGCGCGGTGAACCAAATGCACGTCGGCCCAGTGAACGGCCTCATCACGAAGTTAACGTTCCGCCACGTGCTCCTCAAACGCGCGTACACCAAACGCGATTTCGAGCGGTTTGTGGATCAAACCGCATTCGGTCCCGTTGAAATCGATGAGAACGATCTCGGCCTGGAACTGACGCTGCACCGGCGCCGCCCTGACGCATAGCGCTATTCCCGGACCATCGTGCCCCGGCAGTTCTTCGCGCCGCAGCAGCACGGCGACTCGCCGACATCCTTTGCGAAGTTATAGTTAACCGTCAATTCTTCGCCCGGCTTGATCCGCCGAAGGCTCATGTACAGGATGTGGCCTTTCATAACTCGAGTGATGAGGTTGGGATCGCAGCTGTGATTGATGATCTCCGCCCCGCTGCCGCCGATCGAGCCGTCCAGCGTCCAGTACCGGTCCAACTCGAAGAGATACGTATACTTGCCCCAATCGCGGCGGTTAGCCTCCCGGTTACTGATGCGCTGCCCCGTGTATTCGATGACTTTGCGATTCGCCGGAATCGGTTCGCCGGCATAAACCCCAAAGCGGTGAATCTTGGAAGGACGGATCAGGAGCTTGAAGCAGGCGTGGCGCGGGTCAATCCGCGGAGACCGCACGAGTCGGACCATGTTCTGGGTTCTCATATTTTACCGCCCCAGAACAGGTTGCGTGGCAACCGGCAAAGGACTAAGATCGTCTTACTTAATGAACTCTCCCGGAGGTTTGGATGATCCGCAAGCTCCTGCCGGCTGTCGCTGTTGTTTTGCTCCCTTCACTGGTCCAAGCCGAGGCAAGAATGCTTCGCCATCCCAGCTATTCCAAAGGAAAAATTGCTTTTACATATCTCGGTGACATTTGGGTCGTCAATGAAGACGGCAAGAATGCCCAGCGCCTGACCGACAACAAGGCCCGCGATGTGTTGCCACGATTCTCGCCGGACGGCAATTGGATCGCGTTTTCCTCCAATCGGGCGGGAAACTACGACGTGTACGTCATGCCTTCGAACGGAGGCAACCCGCGCCAGCTTACCTTCCACTCCGACGACGACATGGTGGTCGGCTGGACCCCTGATGGAAAGAAGATCATTTTTACATCCACCCGCGGAAACGGGGTTTTTCCGGAGGTCCGGACGTTGTTCGAAATATCGGCGGATGGCGGCATGGAGCAGCCAATCAATACCGACTGGGGCGCGTGGGCGAGCTATTCTCCGGATGGTTCCAAGATGGCCTTTACCCGCCATCCCAGCGAGTGGAACCGGCAGCACTATCGCGGCAGTTACGCCGCCGACCTGTGGGTAATGGATGTGAGCGCGAAGAGCTTCAAGAAGCTCGGCGACGAGGATTACAAGGGCAACTATTTGTGGCCGATGTACGGGCACAATGGCGAGATCTACTACGTCGCCGATGAGCTCCCCAACGAGAAGGGCATCAAGTTCGGCGGTCCGGAGGTGATGCAGAGCATCAACAACATCTGGAAGATCTCCGACAAAGGCGGCAAGCCGGTTCAGGTGACCCACCACACCGACGGAAGCCTTTTCTACCCGAGCATGTCCGCGGACGGCAAAACGATCGTCTACGAAGACAATTTTGGGATTTGGAAACTCGATGTATCCAGCGGCAAGAGCGCCGAAATCAAGGTCGACATCAAGTCCGACCTGAAGGACAACAATCTCCAACTGGTCACCTTCGATAATGAAGCGGACGGCTTCAACGTATCCCCGTCGGGTCGCCGTGTGGCAGTCTCGGTCCATGGCGAGATCTTCACCATCGCAACCGACCGCGGCGAAACGCAGCGCGTGACCGAAACGCCGTGGCGCGACCAAGATCCTAAATGGTCGCCCAACGGAAAATGGATTGCCTTCATCTCCGATCGCACCGGGCACGAGGAAGTGTGGATGTCGGATGAGCTCGGCAAGGATGTCAGGAAGATCAGCGACTCCGATTGCGAGAAGGGCGAATTCGAGTGGTCCCCGGACTCGAAGTCGATGCTATGGAACTGCTCCGATCATAAATTGAGGATGACCGCGGTCGAAACGGGCGAAACGCAAATCGTGGCTAGTAACGACGCTGGCGATTTGGATTCTCCCTCGTTTTCACCGGATGGAAAATGGATTTCCTACGCGAAGGAGGACAGGCTCTCGCGCAGCCACGTTTATGTGAAACAGCTTGACGGCGGCACGGAGAGAATGATCACTTCGCCCGAATTTCTGCTCGCGACGGGAGCGAAGTGGACCGCGGATGGGAAGAAATTGCTGGTGCTTGGCGGCGTAGGCGCGGCGAGCACGGTCGGATCGTCTGGCACGTCATTTCAGCTCTACAGCGTTGCCCTGACGCCGGTCGACAAAGCCCCCGACGATCGCGATATCAACACCGAGGCCCAGGCTGAGGCGCCTTCGGATTTTCCAGCCAGCACGCGAGGCTTTGGCGGATTCGGCGGACGAGGGCGCGGCGGAGCGAGAGGCGGCGACAATGATGTGGCGTCTCCCGGCCTCAAGATCGAATGGGATGGATTGGGCAACAGGGCTCAGTTGCTGACCCGTGGTATCGGATCCGTGGGCGAAGTGGTTCCTTCGCCGGACGGACGCAGTTACGCGGTCGTCGTTAGCGGAGGCGGCGGACGCGGCGGCAGCGCCCCCGGCATTTACACGGTCTCGGAAGAGGGCGGGCGGATGACCCGCGTGTCTTCAAGCCAAGGCGGTGGAGGGGCTGTGTCGCCTCAATGGTCCAGGGACGGAAGAACTTTGTATTTCTTGCAGGGAGGCAGCATCTTCTCGGCTTCAGTGTCAGGCGGCGGCGGCGATTTGTCCGATTCCGAGGAGGGCGGCAGAGGCGGGCGAGGCGGACGCGGAGGCGGGGGGCTCGGACCCACCATCGCGAATGGGCCGGCTCCGCGGCGCATTCCATTCACCATCCGGATGCAGATCGATGAGGCGGCGGAGCGCCAGCAAATCTTCGAAGAAGCCTGGCGCACCATGAAGTATCGCTTCTACGACCCCAAGATGAACGGCGTCGACTGGGAGGCTCTAAAGGACACGTATGAGTCGTTGCTCCCACATGTCGCGGACACCGACGAATTTCATGTGCTGATCATGGACATGATCGGCAAGCTCAATTCGTCGCACACCGGCATAAGCGGCGGTTCGCTCCCAGGTCAACCACGCCCGGAGCGGATGCAGACCCGTTATCCAGGGTTCGATCTCGAACCGGATCCTTCTGGCTATTACAAGGTCTCCTACATCTACCACAAGGGCCCGGCCGATCACGACTATGTGAAGCTTCACGTGGGTGACTTGATTTTGGCAGTGAATGGCAAGGAACTCAAAACCAGCGACAACTATTGGCAGGACTTCAATGTGCTCACGGGGCGCAAGTTCGAATTTACCGTGAATTCAAAGCCGGAAACCCAAGGCTCGTGGACAGTTTCTTTGGAGCCGCTAAGCGCCCGGGAACAGGACAACCTCCAGTATGAGCGTTGGGTCGATAGCCACAAGGCGATCGTCGACAAAGCCTCCGGCGGCCAAATCGGCTACCTGCACATCCGCGACATGGAGGGGCAGTCGCTGCGGCGGTTCGAGCAGGAACTGATTGAGAACCTCGACAAGAAAGCCCTAATCATCGACGTGCGGTTCAACGGCGGCGGAGGCATCGATCAGCAGTTGCTGCAGATTTTGAGCCAGCACAAGAAATATCAGACCTCGCGAGCCCGCGACTCCTCAGACGTCGCGCGTCCGAGCGACGGGTTCTTCGGCCCAATGGTGGTGCTTCAGAACGAGCGGTCGGCGAGCGACGCTGAGATGTTCCCGGATGGTTTCCGGGCTCTCGGACTCGGTAAGGTGATCGGTGTGCCTACCTACGGCGCCGTGATCGGGACCGGAGAGTATGACTTACTTGACGGGTCAACCATCCGTACGCCCGAAATCGGAATCTACACGGCATCCGGCCAGAACATGGAAAACTACGGGGTCCCGCCCGACATCTACATCGACGACACTCCCGCGGATTTTCTCGCCGGCCGCGATCCCCAGTTGGAGAAAGCCGTCGCGGTGCTCAAGGATGAAGTGAAGTAGCCATCGGATCGGCGGCCCGCGCCAAGAATCCGATGGGCTTCTTCGGCCGCGGTGGTGGAGCTTACACCAAGCTTCGCAGTGCGCGAAGAATGTCCCGCAGTTCCTCGTCATGCCTTCCGAGCCTCCGATCGAACGATTCGATCTTACCGTAGAGTTCGCGATTTAGAACGGCCTCTCGGCGCAAGCGGACAAACGCGCGCGCACGACCTGGATACTCGCATGGACAGCCCCGGAACTCTTCAACACATTCGCCAGCATGACGGCTCCGTGCTCGGTGAACACATACGGAAGATGCCGAAAATGTTGACGCTCACCTAAGGTCGCAATTTGCGACCTTACATCTTGAACCGTTCGTCCCTCTTCCGCCGTGAGGCAAAACATGAAGTCTTCCGGAAACCGCTCCAGGTTCCGCTTCACCTGTTCATTGAGGAGGACAAGGATTCGGCGCTCGATGATCTCGATCGGCATCGTATCGCGGGACAAGCCATTTCTAGGCGCGCGAGCGCGGACCGCAGGTTTCAGCTTTTGAGCCATACGGCTGAATAATCTGAAACAAGCCGGAGAATTCTCAGCAGCGCTGTAAGTCATCGCGTCAACGGATCTTCAATCCATGGAGGAGTCGCTTCTATGAGCCGCCCCAGCTCAGGCTCGATTTCCTCCATCCGCAGCTTCATCTCCCAGGCGATTCTCCGGTAACTGAAGTGCCCCTTGACGCCGCTGCGCAGCTTGGTGATATATTCGGCTTCCGCGAAATCCATCTTGAAGAGAAATCGTCCTCGCGCCGCGAAAGGAAGTAGATAATCCGCGGCGTTTCCTCCTATTTCGGAGATCGTGACGAACGTCGCGTCCATGACGGTTTGATAGTCCTCTTCGAGGCCCGCATCCGTGATCGCTCCAGGCGTCTCATAGCCCAGCCTTGCGGAGTACGCCTGGCGGAACTGCTGGCATCTCCGATGGCGGTGGAGATCACGATACGCCCCGATGTCCATGACGATGTCGAAGACATACGGACCTCCCCGGAATGCGCGAAGCAGCTCATCACGCCGGGTGCGGGAACCAAGAGCCACGTCGACAACCTCATTTCGCCGCGACGGTGGCCAGTCCCGGGCCAGATCGTAAAGCTCGCGGAAGGAGCGTTCCGTCACTGGATAAAGCAGCGTGGCGACGATCTCACTGTGCGTGTCATCCGGTTTCACAAGATCGACCAGATCGACCGGCACAGTGGGTGTCGAAGTCGCGGCCGGGAGGTTCTGCACGGCCCATTGCTTCAGGTCGCGCTGCGACGCTGAAGCGTGCGTGTCCGGGTCCACGTGGCGAGCCAGTGTCGGTGCGACCGGATCGGTTTGACCCGTTTCATCCCAGACACACGCCGGCGGCAACGCGCAGGCTTCCGCGATCTCTTCCGCGATCCCTCGCACCTCGCCATACTCAGAGGAACGTAAACGGCGAATTTGCCGCTCCAGCGTGCGGATGCTGGTAACTTGTCCAACGCCCGTTGGGATCCCCAAGAACAATGCGTATCGAGCCACGTCGAAGGCGCGCGCCGCGATATTCCGCCGGTACGCATCTTCCTTCATCTGTTCCGGCATGGGCAATTTGTCAGTGAGAAACTCGACCATCTTGCGGTGGATTACGTGGTAAGCCGCGAGCAGCCTCGTCGCGGCAGCGTTGTATGCGCTCTCGTGGACGCCATCCAACCCGGACGGCGTTATGAAGCCGCTTCGCGAGAAATCTTGATAGCGAGAGGATCGCGCCTGTCCGTCCCACAATTGTTCGTCTTCGATCTCCGTCGCGGCCAGCTCGGAGATGCCTTCGAAACACAGCACAACGTGGCCGAGATCGGCGACCGAGGCGTGGCCGTATTGGAAGTAGAAGCTTTCGAGGAACTTCGCCGAATCGTGCCGGCGCACCCAATCGATCGATTCACGGATCGAGTCCGGCGACCGGCTGTACCGCGCTAGCGCATACGCGCTCTTTTCCGGTGGCATCGGCCCAACGGCGATTACTCGCGAAGCTTTCGGCATGGCGAAACGGCTATGATAACGAATTCGCTCATGACGATTCGCCTAAAGAAACTCCACCCCGATGCCCAAGCGCCCGCTTATGCTCACGGGCCTTCCGAAGACGCGGGTCTCGACTTGCGGGCCGTCGAACGCGTGGTGCTATCTCCTGGGGTCGCGCAGGCCGTCCCCACGGGCATCGCGATCGAACTGCCTCCCGGATGCGAGGCGCAGGTGCGTCCGCGCAGCGGCATGGCGTTGAAACACTCCGTCACGGTCAATTTCGGCACCATCGACCCCGGATACCGCGGCGAAATACGGGTCGTCATGTTCAACTTAGGCCAGACCGACTACACCGTCGAGAGGGGCGACCGCATCGCCCAACTGGTGGTGGCGCGGTATGAAGCCGTTGAGTGGGTCGAGAGCGAGTTGGGCGATTCAGCCCGAGGGGCGGGAGGATTCGGCTCCTCGGGCAGGTGAACCGCGGAATCCGGAATCCTGCGCCTCTGGGGTGGGTTAAGGCATCCGTTATACTGGGAGGGCGTTAGTCTCCCCCGAAATGCAGACGACACTAGAAGCAACCCTCCAAAGGCTTCGCCTTCCTATTGAAAATAAAAGGATTTGGCTGCGGGAGGCCTTGACGCTCCGGTTTCCTGATCCCGGCGATTTCGATGCATGGCGAGCGTTCGTGGAGGCGTCGGTTGCGATTGCCATGAGTCGCTTACCCGGGCCTGTAGCGGAGACTCTAGATCGATTCTTCGACCCCGAAGGCCCGGATGCCCTTTTGATCGAGAACCTGCCAGTCGACCCCAACCTTCCAGTCCCTCCTCAGGACGGCCGCCGGCCGAGCGTTAAGACTGCCGTTTCCGAAGCAGTAATTGC
Source organism: Bryobacteraceae bacterium (assembly GCA_030037375.1). GTDB lineage: Bacteria > Acidobacteriota > Terriglobia > Bryobacterales > Bryobacteraceae > Palsa-187. The sequence goes on from JASHRP010000429.1 coordinate 11,472, forward strand.
GGGCTTAATCGAAGGGCACGCGTCGATTCTTTCCTATTCGAACGAGAAGAGCGGAGCGCCAATCCACGAAATCACGCCGGTTCAAGGCCTGGAGCATACGACCTCCAGCACCGGCAGGGTTCCGTTCGCGTGCCACACGGATGCCGCGTTCCTCGCGCCCCGATTCTGTCCTAGGGGGCTCCTGCTGTTCGGACTGCTGAATCAGCACGACGCACCGACGGCCATTTTGCCGCTGGACTACATTCTGGAAGCCGCCCCGCACAGCTTGGTCCGATCGCTTCAAAAGCCGATCTTCCGGCACCCATCGCCTTCCAGCTTCGAGACCTCTGCATCCGTGATCCGGCCAATCGTATGGCGCGACAGCGAGGGCGTGGCAAGGATCGCCGTTCAAACCCACGCCGTGCTGCCAATGAATGAAGAAGCCGAAAGCGCTATTTCCCAACTGCGGGCCCTGCTCGATACGCTTGCGCAGGAACGAGTCGTGCTGCGCCCAGGCGATGCGCTCTTGTTCAAGAACGACCGTGTCTTGCACGGCCGCGACGCATTTACGGGCGCGCGTTGGTTGCAGCGAGCTTACTTCACGGATTCCCTCGTTCCGTTTCGCGAACAGACGGGTGATGCTCGGCGCGGCTTCGTCTTCGATGCCGAACGCTTGCTCTAACCGCTCGTTATTCGCTGCATCCTTCAAAAAAATCTTGCGCCGCCAACGTTCCATCGGTCATAGTAGGGTTAGGTGACCGGTGGCCACAGCGCCCAAGGTCCCTCGCAAAATTTAGTATGTCTCCGGGACAACGATGGCGGACGAGAGATTGTTCCTCACCGAACTGCTCGGCCTCAAGGTCTTCGACCTCAAGGGGCGCAAGATCGGTGTGGTCAAAGACGCCGCGATTGTCCCGCTTGTAGATCCCGTTCGCATCGACCGGTTCCTGATAGGAAGCGGGTCGGCTTGGTTCAAAGTTCGTTACGATCAAGTCCGCTCGATTTCACTCGACGGGATATTCCTGCGCGACGAAATCCTCACGCCCCACCATTCCGACGAGTATATGTTGCGCGTCGTTCGCGATTTGCTCGATCAACAGATTATCGACGCGCAAGGCCGCAAAGTCGTGCGAGTCACGGATCTTACATTCGAAATCCGGCAACAGGGCGAATATCAGGTCCTATGGGTCTTGGACGTGGACGTGGGAATTCGCAGCGTGGTTCGCAGGCTCGCGCAGGGAATTATCCCGCCCACATGGATTCGCAGGCTGCAAACGAGAATCCCTCCGCGGTCCATTCGGTGGGAATTTTGCAACATTCTAGAGCCGGATCCTCAGCGTCGTTTGCGGCTGAACATCTCCAACAAGCTGCTCGAAGGGATGCATCCGGCGGATTTGGCCGATATCGTCGAAGATCTCGGTCCCGCGGATCGCGAAGC
>JASHRP010000430.1 GCA_030037375.1 Bryobacteraceae bacterium
ACCCGCACCAGTCTCTGCCATGCGAGCAATTCCTCTTCCCGCAACGCGCGGGTGAGATCGCTGACCACCAGGAGGTGGTGCGGCAATCCGCCTTCCCGGAATTGCGAGCGGTGAATTCCCCAGCGGCCGGCTGTAGAGGCGAAGGTTCGCTGCACTGTTTGGGTTTCGTCGCCGTGGAGATATTCGGCTAGGCCCAAAGCCTCGGCCCGATCGTTCAGCATTCGTTCCGAAGGGCGTCCCAGAAGCTTTTCTCCCGCGCGGTTCACCAGCCTGAGACGATTATCACCGTCGAAGGCGAAGATCGCGACATCGATCTCCTCCATGACTTTGCGCAGCAGGGTCGTGGCTTCGAGAGCTCCTAAACGCTGCGCGCGGAGCGTCGCTCCCATCGCGTTGAGCTGATTCATCACGTCGCCCATCGCGTCTTCATGAAGACCCGGGCGGGCGCGGATGGAATAGTCCCCTTCGCGGATCGCCTCCAGAAGATTCGAAAGCGTGCGTAGCGGCGATGCAACGCGTTCTTTCACCGCTCCCGCGCAGCCCCACCATACCAGGACGACCAGTAACGTGAGAGTCCATTGAAGGCGCGGCGGGTACGGGCCGATCCAGAGCAGGATCATCGCAATCACCACCGCGGGTAATCCCGCCGCGAGTGCGAGTAGAAACATCCGCTGTTCATGCGCCGGACGCAAATTCTCGATCCAGCGCGGCACAGGCATGGCTCTCTCGCTCAATATCTACAGTCCGAAGCGTTCCAAGCGCCGGTAGAGCGCGCTGCGGCTGAGGCCCAAAGCTCCGGCCGCCTGGCTGACGTTGCCATTGTATCGGGCCAAAGCTTTCTTGATGAGAAACGCTTCCACTTCCTCCAGGCTCATGTCTTCCAACTTGGCAGAGCCGGGCGTAGTTCCGCGCAATGCCAGATCGGCAGTATGCACGGTGTGATCTTGCGCCATCAATACCGCGCGTTCCACCACGTGATTCAACTCGCGCACGTTGCCTTGCCACGGGTTTTCGAGTAGCGCCTCCATGGCGGGGTGGTCGAATCCATGCAAGTCCTTGCGATAGCGCCGCGCGTGAGTGGTGAGGAAGTGCGACGCGAGAACCGGAATATCCTCACGGCGATCGCGCAGCGGCGGCAGGTGAATCTCGATGGTGTTGAGGCGAAACAGCAAGTCCTGACGAAAACGGCCCGCGCTCACTTCATCCATAAGATTGGCATTGGTGGCCGAAATGACGCGCGCATCCACTCGCTTGGTTTTCGACGACCCGACCCGTTCCATTTCCCCAGTTTCGAGCACCCGCAGCAGCTTGGCTTGCAGATTCATGGGAACGTTGGCGATTTCATCCAGAAAAAGCGTCCCGCCATCGGCCAGCTCGAAGCGCCCTACGCGATCCATCTTCGCGTCGGTGAATGCGCCCTTGACGTGACCGAAGAGCTCGCTTTCGAAGACCCCCTCGGCCAAGCCGCCGGCGTTGACCGTGATCATTGGCCTCGACGCGCGGCCGGAGACGGCGTAGAGCGTCCGGGCAACCACTTCCTTGCCCGTGCCCGGTTCACCGGTGATCAACACGTTCGCATCGGATGGTCCGACGCGCGCGATCAATTCAATAACCGGTTTCATCACCGGAGCTTCGGCGATCAGATTCGGCCGGCCGTCGGCGCGCAGCAGGCGGTTTTCTGCTTCCAACCGTTGGCCGCGCTTGAGCGCCGAGCTCAACTCCATTTGCGTCCGAACGATCGCCAGCAAGCGCGGATTGTCCCATGGCTTTTGAATGAAGTCACGAGCGCCGCGCCGCATCGCCTCGACCGCGACGTCGACAGTCGCCCACGCCGTCATCACGACCACCGGAACGGTTGAATCAAGAGCGCGAATCCGCGCCAGCAGATCCAGACCCTCCTCGCCTGAGGTTGTATCGCGGGTGTAATTCAAGTCCATGAGGACAGCGTCGAATTCTCGCGCTTCAAGCGCCGCCAGAATGCCGGCGGGGGAGTGCGCCGTCTCGATTTCGATCCCTTCACCCTTCAGCAGCAGGCGCAACGCTTCCAGAACGTCGGCCTGATCGTCGGCGATCAAAATCCTTCCATTGCTCTTCATTCTTCGTCTTGATTGTAGCGGAGACCATCCATGAGGCCACTACAATGAAATATGTTTTCCGCGATCCTCCGGCCGGGCGCTGAGCTGCGCCTGCTCGAAGAGCGCCATGCGCCTGCGCTTTTTTCCCGGGTGGAGCGGGAGCGCGAATATCTCCGCCAGTGGATGCCGTGGGTCGACGTGACGCGAACGGAAGAGGACATACTCGCTTTCATCCGCCGCATGCTGGATACGTTCGCTTCGAACCAGGGTTTTTCGGCCGGCATTTGGGCGGATGGTTCGATCGCCGGCGTTATCACCTTGCACAAGATCGATTGGGTGAACCGTAAGGGCGAAATCGGATATTGGCTGGGTCGCGAGTTTCAAGGGCGAGGCATTATGACCGACGCCGCGCGCGCGCTCACCGATCACGCGATTGTCGAATTGCAACTGAATCGTGTGGAGATTCTATGCGCCACAGGAAATGCCAAGAGCCGTGCGATTCCTAAGCGGCTTGGATTCACGCTCGAAGGAGTTTTGCGCGAGGCGCAGTTCTTGAACGAACGCTATGACGACCTGGAGCTGTACTCGATGCTGCGCGGCGGATATCGGCGTTAGGGCGTGATCGTGAATGCCGACGCGGAGTTGGAGGACTGTCCCGGCGCTGTTTGCCCCGGCATTTGCCCGGGCATGGACTGGCCGGGTGTGGTCTGGCCAGGTCCGGTCGATTGTCCGGGCGCGGTGAAGAACGGAGACCCTGATTGGCCCGCCCCTCCAGGCGCGTTGGTAGATCCCGGCGTCCCCGAAGGCCCGCAGTTTGCAGCCCCTCCGGCGCCGCTCGGCCCGTTCGGGCCCTGGCATGAGGTCGGAGCTTGCAGGCCGGTTGTCAATTGGCTGAGTTGGAACACAAACTCCCACTCTTGATACTTGGTGCGGTCCGCATAGGATTTGATGGAGACGCCTTTGAACGTGCTCGCGACGCCTGCCAGTCCGCCGGCGCTTTGTTGCTGGCCGGGCCCGATGCCCGCCGGAGGTTGCCGCGGCGTCGTTAGCAACTGATTGATCAGGTTCACGGCTTGATTCGAGGCGGGGTTAGCGCCCGGAGCGCCCGGCGCACCAAATCCCGGTGCTCCTCCAACTCCCGGCGCTGCTCCAAATCCGGGCGCTCCTCCAAATCCAGGAGCGCCGAGTTGATTCGGCTGTGTAGTAGTCCCGAAACTCGTTTGATTGAAACCATTGGGATCGGTGCTGACGCTGAGATTTCCGTTGGCTGCGCTCTGACCGCCTTGGTTGACCACCGGCTGGTTGAAACCTGGTTGATTGAAATTCAGAATCGGAGGTGTGTTGCCAGCGGGATTCGGCACCGGGATGTTCGTTCCCGGCGCGGTAAAGACGGGACCGTTCGGCTGAATCCCATTTTGCTGAACCCCGTTGGGCTGAACTGCGCCATTCACGGGCGCTCCGGGCGGATTGATGCTGCCCGGGGGTGGAGTTGCACCGGGCTGGTTGGTTCCCGGCGAGGATGCGCCGCCGGGCACATTCGATGCCGGGGAATTGTAGCCATTCGGAAACATCGAGACCGGCGGAAGCGAAGCGGGATTGAACGGCTGGTAACCAGGGTCGTTTGGATTCGTGGAACTGGTGGGCTGGCTTTGGTAGCTCGAATTTTGCACCAGCGGTTGGTCGCTGGCGCGGCGTAACACCTGCGCGTTCACTTGAGGAGGGGCGTTGGAATCGGTGGGCTGCGCCGATGTCGATGGCGCCGACGTGGGTGTGCCGAATGTTCCCAAGCTTCCGCCGATGCCAGTGTTGCTGGCGAGCGCGGTGCCTCCCGGTCCTCCCGGTCCTCCCGGTGTTCCCGGAGTTGAACCCGGCGACCCCGGCGTCGCCTGGCTTGGAGGCGGCGTGACCAGCGAATCGGTGAGAAAGGCCCCGTTGGTATGAATCAGCCGCCACTCGTCCTTACCCGTAAACGGATCGATATAGCGCTGCGCCAGAAAGCGGTGGTTGTTGGTGCTTTCAAGATCCTCAATCCGAGAAGGCCAGGTGTGGTTGTTGGTGACGTAATAAAGGTAGATCGCGCGACGGTATCGCTCCCCGCGATCGATCAGCATTTGTTCTTTTTCGCGTTCGCTCTCGAAGGCCTCGCGCGGAAGCTGCATGTACAGCATCAACGCGATCGCGGCCGCCATCATGAAGATGAGCAGGAGTGCGAAGCCGCTTTGATTCTGGCGGCGGCTGCGTAGCCGGCGGCTCATTGCTTTTCCTCGAGAAGCTGCAGCGTTTGCTGGTTGTGGTTGGTGGTATCTTCCACTACTGCCGATCTTATCCCAATGCGGACGATCTTATAGTGGTCCTTGATGACGTCGCCTTCGCGCTTGCGGTAGAGCTCGCCTGTATTCGGATCGCCTTCCAGAAAGAATCCTTCCTGCAATTGCCCGTCGGCCGCCTTGCCGGCATATCCGAAGTACTTAAAGGGAATCGGAGCCGGAGGCGGAGGCTTAGGAGGCCCCCCCTTAGTGACCTCTTTGGTAGTAGGAGGCGGCGGCGGTACGGGAACGGGAGCAGGTTTAATCTCGACTTTCGGAGCTGGCGGCTCAGGCGGTTTCGAAAACTCGAACAAGCTGCTGGTTCCGCCTTCGAGCGGCGCGGACCTTAGCTTGGCCAGCAGATCCAGCCGGATTTTCGGGTCGACCTGGCTCAAGTTCACGTCATCCTTGACCTTGAGTGTGGGATGGAAATCCTCCATGCCGGAGCCGTCCGCCGTCCCAATTCCCGGAGTCCTCCGTTGTGGCGTTGGCGCTGCCGGAAGAGGCGTAGCGGGGATTGCGGTTTGGGCCGGCGGCGCGATCGCTGGGACCGCTTGAGGCGTCACGGACGCTGACACGGTCGGCGAATCTGAGCGGTTTTGTAACCAGTAGACCAGCCCGCCGACCACGATAATCGCGCCCAATATCGCGAGCTTCTTCGGCTCCGCGCCAACGCCTGAGGGAACCAGCTTCATTGCTCTTCGATATCCCCGGGCCGCACAAATGCGTCGATCTTCAAGTTCACCGACAGCGCGTTCGAGCCCTGCTGCGGCACCGCGCTGAGCGAGTCGATGATCAGCAAGTGCGGCGACTGATCGATTGAGTGAACAAATTTCACCACGTCCAGATAGAGACCTTCGAATGTGGCTGTCACACTTACCATCTGCAAAGTATCCGAGCCCTCAATGGGCTCATGGGCAAAGGAAATATCCTTCGATTTGACCTTGGCCTGCGCGGCAGCGCTCTGCAACTCGGTCTCAATCACGCGGTCCGCCGTGCGCAGCGGCAGAAAATAATCGTGGACGAACTTGTCTCCCTCCGCTCGCCCCTCTTCGATCGATTGGGCGTGCACCCGAGTTTGTGCAATTGCGGCGTTCTTCGCGGCCACCTCAGCTTGGAGCGATGCCATTTGCCGCGCCAACGCCTCGGCCGATCCTCCGGGCGGGAAAAGAATCAGGCCGGCGCCGACCAGGTTGGCCGCTAGCAGCGTCCCTAAGATCGCGCGAAACACCGTTTTCGGGTCGCGCGGTTTGGCAGTGGCGCTAGAGTTTTTGGGCATACTCCACCGTCAGACGACATTGATATAGCGGCTCGGTTGCCGAGGGCGAGAGGAAGCTTTGGATCTGTACCGGTCCAAATAATGGTGACGCTTCAAGGCGATGCGCGAACTCATCGGTGATCGGTACCCAGTCCGTGGCTCCCACCGTCATTTCGAGGGAAACCTCCTGACGCGAGTTGATCTTTGGCAGCCGGACCTGAATCACCCGCACGTTGTACGGCTTCACCTGCTCCAAATCCGCGAAAATGCGGGTCCAACTGATCGACTTGCGCTCGATCAACGCGTTCAAGAGAAGGCTGCGCTGCAGCACCTGAGCATTGGCGGACTGGCTCAAGGTCTTGTTGATCTGCGCTTGCTCCGCGCTGAGCTGCGACACCTGAGCGTTGAGCTGCACCACGCCCACGCGTGCATCGCGGGCCTGGTCGCGCTCGCTCAAAATCAAAAATACCTGCATCGCCAAGAGCACGGTTAGCACGATCGCGCAGGCGGTGGAAGCCACCAGCATCGGACGGTTGCGCTGGAACGGCTCACTCGCGAGATTGATGGCGATGCGCATTTATAGGGCCGCCTCCATGTACCCGAGCAGGCCCGCATTGAACGGGCCAGCCGCGCCGAAGCGGCCCCGCAAAGGTTCGCTCTCGCACGGCAGGTCCCGCGGAGGCTGCTCAAAGCCACAGAAGATCAAGCGGCGGATCGGCGCGCTCAATTCGTCCTCCGCGTAGGCGAAGGTCGGATACAGCACCGACCGGATTTCTTCCTCGCTTGCGTCTTCGAGCGTGAGGCAGCGGAACAGTCTGAGCGCTCCGGCGGAGACGACCATCACGGTCAAGGTTTTTCCGGCGAGCTTGGCGACCATCGCGGCCTCTGGCCCCTTATATAAGTTGAGAGCGGCCAGCGCCGATACCGTTACGTCGCCCGGATGGAAGCCGTTATTGCGGAAGAGCGCTTCGTAACGCGCGAGAACTTCGAGCGCCACCGTCACGGCGACCACTTCGGTTTTGCCTTGCTTCGATTGCCCCGGCTGAACCATATAGCCGACCGCGGCAGAGTCGATATCGAACGGAATGGTCTTCTTCACTCGAAACCGGACTAGGGAAAGCTGCTCCGGCGGAGTCGCGGGAAAGGCATCGAAGTCGAGCACGCTCACCCGAGCGCAGCCATCCGGAAGCAGTAACGCCGCCGTGCGACGCTTGGCTCCTCTTGCCGCTGCGCCGCCAAGCTGCCCGAGCACGGGCGCGATCGCCTCAGCTTGGCGCACGTTGTTTTCGAGAGGAGAAACTTCCAGAACCCCCGCGGGTAACGGCTCGAAACCGGTATCCGTCCCACGCGCGTGCGCCACGCCGGCTTCCGACAGTTCAAACACGTAGGATGGAGGCGGATCTTTCACCAGCTTCGTAATGGAATCGAGCAGCGACATAGTTAGCCCTCGATGAAGGTGACCTTGTTGATCTCCTTCAGCGTCGTCACGCCCTCCCGAACCTTCGTGATCGCGGATTCTCGCAGGAACGTCATGCCTTCCTCGCGCGCCAGCCTGCGGATCTCGGATGCGGGCCGCTTGTCCAGAATCATTTCCCGAATTCTCTCGCTCAGGTCCAGCAGCTCATGAATCGCGCTGCGTCCGCGATATCCTGTACCCGCGCACTCAAAGCAGCCAGCGCCTTCGTATAAGGGGAGTCCGCGCCACACCGCCGGGTCGAGACCGCTCTCCGCAAGATAAGCATCGTCATATTCGACCCGTTTCTTGCAGTGGGGGCAGATCACGCGGACCAGGCGTTGCGCCAGGATGCAGTTCAGGGCGGAAACGAAGTTGTAGGCTTCGACGCCCATGTTCAAAAACCGTCCAAGCACGTCCAGCACGTTGTTCGCGTGAACCGTAGTGAATACCAGGTGTCCGGTCAGCGCAGCGTTGATCGCGATCTGGGCGGTCTCCTGGTCACGAATTTCGCCGACCAGAATCTTGTCGGGATCGTGGCGCAGAATCGAGCGAAGGCCGCGCGCGAAGGTCAGTCCCTTCTTCTCGTTCACTGGAATCTGCGTGATGCCCTTGATCTGGTATTCGACCGGGTCTTCGATGGTGACGATCTTGTCTTCGTCGTTCTTGATCTCGCTGAGCGCCGCGTACAGCGTGGTGGTTTTGCCCGAGCCTGTCGGCCCGGTAACCAGCACCATCCCGTAGGGTTCCTTGATGTAACGCCGGAACTTGGTCAGATCCGATTCCGCGAATCCTACCACGTCGAGCGTCAGATGCGAGAACTTCTCGCTCATCGATTCCTTGTCGAGAACGCGAAGCACCGCGTCTTCGCCATAGATAGTCGGCATGATGGAGACGCGGAAGTCGATGAGGCGGGTCTTATAGCGGACGCGGAAGCGGCCGTCCTGCGGAACGCGCCGTTCCGCGATATCCAGTTCGCTCATCACCTTGATACGGGAAATGATGGTCGAGTGCCACTCCTTGGCGATTGGCGGCATGGCGTATTGCAGCACGCCATCGATGCGGTACTTGATGGCCACTTCTTGATCGCGTGTTTCGATATGAACGTCGCTCGCGCGCCGCTCCAACGCATTGAAAATAGTGGTATCCACCAGCTTGATTACCGGCGCGATATTCGAATCCGATGCAGCCAGGCGGTCAATCGAGAGGGTTTCGTCCGGGTTCTCTTCATCCCCGACCACGTCGAGAGCGAAGCCCTCGGTGACTTCGTCCAGCACGCGCTGGCTCTGCTCGGTTTTCTTGAGCAGATCGGAAATCTGCGAGAGCGTCGCAACCTTCACACGTAACTTCTTGTTAAGTAAAGCTCCCAGCTCATCGACCATGCTGGGATTGCGCGGGTCCGACATGGCGATCTCAAGCGTCCCGTTGTGCCCCTGGATGGGCACGAAGTTATACCGGAACATGAGGTCGACCGGGATGGAATGGAACAGGTCGTGATCGATGCGGACTTCGCGCAAGTCCACGTATTCGTGGTAGTAGCGCTCCGCCAGCGCGCGGGCGCGCGCCGCTTCCTGCGTCGGATCGACGGGAATCAACCGGTCACTAGCGGCCATGGTCTCTTTTAAATTAACAGCTTAGCTCGGGGACACCACACCCTTCGCCGCAGTACCTCCATCCAATATGACGCGCCGAAAGGGAATGGCGTGCAGGAAACGTTACCTATTTAAAGGATATTGACCGCGCGCGCCGCCAGCAGCGCCAAGGTCGCCAGAGAGATCGAGGCCTGCAGCATCATCAATACTTTAGCCCATCGCGAGAGCACCGGAACGTCGGTGGGCGAAAATGCGGTGCTGGTGTTGAACGCCAGGAAAAGGTAATCGACGAAACCGGGGCTCCAGTTCTCTTCCCCCATCGCCTTTCGCAGTTCCGGCTCCAACAGCATCTGTGGAAACAGGAACGCCCCGTCGGTATGCGCGCCCTGGAGATCGCGCTGGTGAGGTCCGCCCGCATCCAGCCGCCAGTACCAAGAGGCGAAAACAAGGATGTTGCTGATCCAAAGTAAGCACGCCGAAAGCAACAACCGTCCGGGCGTTTCAGTGTGCGTCAGCAATCCCCGGATCAAGAACGCAAGAGAAATAACCATGGCGATGGTCACGACGCTGATGGCCGTGTAACCGAGAATCTGCACCGCCCGGTACCTTCGCAGGCGTTGCAAAACTGCTGCCGGTCCAAGCAGCGCGACGACCGCCACGGGCACCAGCCAGTCCGGCCCGGGCGAAAGAGAAGACGGCAGCGCGAGATTGACGGCGCCCACGCCGAGCAATGCCATGATCGCGGGCCAGCGAGGCTCGGGTTGCCGCGCCGGACGCGAAAGGTCCGGCTTGAGAGGATCGGGCAGATGCAACGGCTTCATCGCGGCTTCCACTGGTTAACCGCTTCGATCACGCGTTGCACTTCTTCGTCCGTCAGGTAAGGATGAATCGGAAGACTGACTTCGGATGAGGCGAAGCGGCGCGCGTTCCTGCAATCGTCGGCAAATTCGAATGCGACGTGCGCCATGATCGGCTGGTCAGGTACGATCGCCGGGTAATGCTCGCCCGGCATGATTCCCGATGCTTTCAAGTATTCGAGTAACTCGGGTTTGCGTTCGGCCGGAAGCAAGATCGGAAACAGATGCCAGCTCGATTCCGATCCCTCCGGCGGGCCGGGAAGTCGAACGTCAGAGTGATGGAGGCCATCTAAATATTTGCCTGCGATGGCCCGCCGCCGGTCGATCCATCGGTTCAAACGTGGCAGCATCGCACGTCGGAGCACTGCAGCCTGCAACTCATCGAGCCGGCTGTTGTAGCCAACGAGTTCATGCCGGTACTTGCCCGACTGGCCGTAGTCCCGGAGCACGGCAGCCCGGTCGCGCCATTCGGGACTCTCCGTAAGAATCGCGCCTCCATCGCCGAGCGCGCCCAGGTTCTTGGTTGGATAGAAGCTGACGGCCGCGATCTGCCCCGCGGTTCCCGTTGCAACTCCACGAGAGCGCGCTCCGATCGATTGCGCGCAGTCCTCGACGATATGGACGTTGCGCTCCTCTCGGATCCTGCGCAAAGCGGCTACATCCAATGCGTGACCAAAGAGATGAACGGGGACGAAGAAACGGATGTCGGGACGCCGCCACAGCAGATCGCGGCAACGATCCAGATTCAGCAGTCCGTTATCGCCGGTATCGACGAATACGGGAACGGCTCCCAATTTCAAAATGGCGAGCGTGGTGGCAAACGCCGATACGGGCGTGGTCAGGACGGAGTCGCCGGATTGGCATCCCAGGATGCGCAGCGCGATTTCGATTGCGTCCAGACCGCTTGCCACTCCGATGACGTGCTGGATGCCCCAATAGGACGCGAGGGCGGATTCGAACCCGCGCACCTCCTCGCCGAGGATGTACCAGCCGCTCGCGCCGGTCGCGCGAAAGGCCGCGACTGCGTCCTCTTGGATGTCTTGCCACTGGCGCTGGAAGTCGTTGGCGGGAATCATCGAGAGAGGCTGACTAGTATTCTAAGAAAAATGCAGCTTCGGAGACTAAACGAACAGGATGGCGAGGCGTTCTGGAGCCTCAGGCTTCATGCGCTCGAAACGGAACCCGCCGCGTTCGGCGAATCACCCGAGGAACATCGCCGCTCGACTATGAGCCAAACGGCGGAGCGCTTACGAACCGGCGGCGATCAATCGATAGTGTTCGGAGCATTCGATGGCGGGGCGTTGATCGGAACCATTGGCATTTACCGGATGGCCGGTCTCAAGCGCAATCACAAGGCCGGCATCTGGGGAATGTTCGTGCATAAGGAGTATCGCGGAAGGGGCGCGGGCCGGGCTCTTCTCGAACAGGCGATCCGGGCCGCGCGTGACATGGACGGGGTTCGCGTTGTTTGCCTTTCGGTGAATCCGAAGCAGCCGGCGGCGCGATCGCTTTACGTTAGCGCGGGCTTTCGGCCGTGGGGTCTGGAGCCGCGCGCGTTAAAAGTCGGCGGCGAACTGCTGGACGAAGAGCATCTCACGTTCGAGCTGTAGTTTATTTTCCAACCAGGTGCTCGGCGTCGACGTTGAACTCATTGCAGACGTATTCGTGAATTTCCCAGTTCTGCATAAGTGTAAAGCCGCGTTTGAACGTGTGCGGCTGGGTGAAAGCTTTGGGATCGTCCAGCGTAATCTCCACGTTCAAGTGTCCCAAGTCCGGACGAGTGTACCGTTCGATCACGTGCAACTGATCGCTGTGCGGCAGCCCTTGGCCATTCAGCCAAGTCTTGTCGTTGAAGCCGACAGTATCCACCACCAGAGTGTCGCCATCCCAGTTGGCGATGGAATCGCCCATCCATAACGGCTCCAGATCCTTCGGGTGCCCGCGCCCGTCCATAAAAAGCTGACGGTAACTGTGGGTGTTGCCCTCATCCAGGATCACGACCAGAGCCGGCGTCTGCACGAACTTCTGCGGGAATGGTGAGATGCGCGGAACTCCCGCGGGCAAACAGCGCCCTTCCGGATCGTCCTTGCTGAGGTTGGCGCGGCGCTCCTTGTATAACGCATCCGCCCAAGGCTGCAACGAGACTTGGCCGATGGTCGCAAATCCTAACCCTGGATTCCAGACCCCGGAAAAATCCGGTTTGCCGTCCGGCATTTTAGGAGCGGAACCCGAAGGTGGCGGCTGATCGAAAGGCGATTTCGATGTAGCCTTGGGCAGGTTTTGGGGCGGGGTCTGCTGCGGCCAAGCCCACACAGCGGCGCAAGTCAGGATCAGGAGAAGCGTGCGCATGCTATTTGCCGGAATTGGAATCGTCGTCCGCCGAGGATCCGGCGAACACCTTACGCCCATCAGCCAAAGTGATTAATCGCGAGTTCGCGTGAAGGGATCCGTCGGCGAGAGGTTTGCCGTCCTTGGCCAAATAAGCTTCAACAGTCACATGATCGCCTTCCTTGAGCGAGTTCCTGGACCATCCGCGGATGGAGAGTGCGTTTGGACTTAGGGACTCAAACGCCCACGTGGTCACCTTCCCCTTTTCGTCCGTCGATTCGACGTAGACATAGGCATGCGGGTTCACCCATGCAACCTTCTTCACCACTCCCTTGATAATCACGACCTTGCTGCCGTCGTATTCAGCCTGAAAGGAGTGATGCGCCGATGCCGTCAGCGCCATTAAAGCCAAGGACGCGGCGGCTGCGAGCATCGCGAGTGATCGTGTCATCATCGTCTTCCTCCAGGCGCTGTTCTCAACCGGATGGTAACGAAGCATCCGAGTGAAGTCAAAGGAAGATGTTACTCGCCCGCTTGCGCGGCGCCAGGGTACCGCGGAGCCTTGATCACCTTGAGGCGCACCTTCACAATTCCATCGCGCAGCATATCGAGCCGTTGCGCCGCGCCCATGGAGAGATCGATGATGCGCCCATCGACGAATGGACCGCGGTCGTTAACGCGCACGTCCACTTGCCGCCCGTTTTTTAGATTCGTCACCTGGAGCCAGGTGTCGAATGGCAGAGTCCGATGTGCCGCGGTCATGCCGCGCATGTCGAAAACTTCGCCCGATGAGGTGCGGCGGCCATCGTATGGCACTCCATACCAGCTCGCGATGCCGGTTTCGGTCCATCCGATCGGAGCTGGAGGCGGAGGAGCGGGCACGCGAGCAGTCACTCGCCGTCCGCACCCGGCGGTTATCGCGAGAGACGATGCGATGAGCGCGGCGCCCGCGTAAAATGGCCTTCCGAACACTAAAACAATTCTACACGAGGATGTTCTTTTTGCGATTCGCGCGATCCTTCACGCGATCGAGAGCTGAGCGAAGGAGCGTCTCATTCATTTTTTTCTTGACTTTCGCTTCAAAGAACCTTATAAAGAAGACACAACCGCGCTCTCTCTATGAGGTGCGCGTAATCTGATGTAAAGGGAGAATCACTCGATGAAGAACGCAACCAAGAAAAAGGCGCCGGCCAAGAAGAAGGCTGCTCCGAAGAAAAAGAAGTAGTAGCCGCGGCGCTCTTTAAGAGCGAGTTTGAATTGCACGGCCCCGAGAGATCGGGGCCGTTTTTTATTGGAGCCCCCGAGAGATCGGGGCCGTTTTTATTGGGCCGGGATGATTCTAAAACAGCGCGGCCACTTGAGCCCGCAGTTGCGCGTAAGGCACCGCGCCCGGATGATACATGCGCACGATACCTGCGCGATCCACCAGAGCGAGCGTCGGCGTCGTGCTTGCGCCCCACAAACGGAAGTTCTCTTCATTGATCACGATGGGCGCGTCGATCAGGTTCGCATAATAGGTCTTTCGAACCTGCTCGATGTAACGCGTTTCGACTTCCGGCGGCGCATCCTGACCTCCCGCAACGTATCCATACTTCTGCGTTGGCGCGAGGAATACGAGGCCCTTCGGAACGAACTCCGCTTTCAAGCGAACCAGGTCCGCCGCTTCCGCCTTACAGTCCGGACACCAATGCGCCCAAAAGAAAATCATCACGGGCCTGCCTTTGGGAATCGTCATACCCGCTAAAGCGGGCGCTGGCTTCCCCTCCAGGCTCAGCTCGTTGATTACCTTTTGGATGCGCGCGCGTATCGGAGTCGCGTAGAACTTCTGCAGCTCGCCTTGCAGGTATCCGACCGCTCCGGCGCGCTCTCCACGCACCGCCATCACTGTTCCCTCAACCTCTATCGACGCGCCGAGCGCCAAACACAGTGGCGCGTTCGGATCCTTGGGTACCGGGTGCTTCTTCCACTCCGCCGACGCGAGTCGATAGGTGTCGTCGGCCCATTTGGCGGCTTGGTCGAGATCCCGGTGCGCCAGCTCGCCGCGAGCTATCCAACTCATCGCCTCAAGCCCTTGGGGCGTTATGCCGTAGCTCTTGCGATACGCTTGGATGCGCGCGGACGCGCCGGCAAAATCGTTCAGTGCGACTCGGCCTTTCACATCGTCAACGATTCCCCCAGCGGCAAACACCACCGCCGCGGCTAGTAACGCAGCGCCCACAAGAACCCGTCGCGCCATTGTCCGCCTTCCTAATCGCTACAGAGTAAGGGTCTTCAGGTAAGTCCGGAAGTCCTCTCCTAGATCGTAGCGCTTCAGGGCGAACTCGACAGTGGCCTTCAGGAAGCCGAGCTTGTCGCCGGCATCGTAACGGGTCCCTTCGAAACGGTATCCGTAAACCGG
>JASHRP010000431.1 GCA_030037375.1 Bryobacteraceae bacterium
GTTGGCTGGGAGGATTGGCGCGCGCGACTTCGGAATTAACCTGGTTGCTCGACGCCGCGGGATTCGACGTTGTGATCGTGGAAACAGTCGGCGTGGGGCAGGACGAGGTTGAGATTGCGCGGCTGGCGAACGTCACCGTGGTCGTGCTGACGCCGGGCGCGGGAGACGATGTGCAAGCGATCAAAGCGGGTATCATGGAGATCGCCGACGTGTTCGTCATCAATAAATCGGAGCTAAAGGGCGCAGAGAAACTGGAACGGGAGCTGAAAGCTTCGTTGGCGCTTGCGCATCGCGAGGACGGATGGACGCCAACGGTGGTTCGAACCGTGGCAAGCGAAGGACAAGGAATCGGTGACGCATTGGATGCGGTCGAGGAGTATCGCGCGCATGCTTCCGACGCTTCGCGATCCGCGAAAATCTGGGGCGGAAGGCTGCGGGAAATGTTGCGGGAGAAGCTGATCGACCGCGTGCCTCCGGAGGAGATCGCACTTCGGGGCCGCGAAGTCGCGGCGCGTCAACGCGACCCGTATTCGGTGATTCATGAGTGGCTCGAAAAGTACTGAGGCGTCGATCGATCATCTCGGTATTGCCGTGCGGTCGATCGAACAGGCGCTGGGCTTTTATCGCGATCAACTCGGGCTTGCAGTGGGGCCCCGCGAAACGGTCGTTCAGGAAAAGGTGAATGTCGCGATGCTGCCTCTCGAGGAGTCGCGCATCGAATTGCTGGAGCCCACGGAGGAAGATTCGCCGGTCGGAAAATTTCTCGCCAAACGCGGCGAAGGATTGCATCACGTGGCGCTCAAGGTTCCGGATCTCGAAGCGGCGGTCGCGCGGTTGAAGAATTCTGGAGCGCGCTTGCTGAATGAGCCTCGCGCCGGAGCGGGCGGGCACCTCTACGTGTTCGTGCACCCGAATTCCGCGGGCGGCGTGCTGCTTGAACTGATACAAGGATGAAACCACAAATTGGAATTATTGGCGGCAGCGGGTTGTACTCGATGCCGGGATTCGAAGCCGAGGAAGAGCATCTGATCGGCACGCCGTTCGGCGATCCGTCCGATGTTTACGTAGTGGGCAAGCTTGCGGGGAAGGAAGTCGCGTTCCTGTCGCGGCACGGACGAGGGCATCGAATCTCGCCTTCGGAGTTGAATTTTCGAGCAAACATCTGGGGCATGAAGTCGCTCGGCGTGGAGCGGATTCTCTCGCTCAGCGCGGTGGGTTCGCTCAAGGAAGAGCACAAGCCGCTCGATTTTGTCGTGCCGAATCAGTTTGTCGATCGCACTCGCGGGCGCATTTCCACGTTTTTCGGAGAAGGCCTAGTCGCGCACATCAGCTTCGCGCATCCCATTTGCCCGCAACTGGCGAAGGTGGCGCATGCGGCTGCGACGGAATCCGGCGTAAACGTGAAGCAGGGTGGAACGTACATTTGCATGGAGGGCCCGGCGTTTTCGACGCTCGCCGAATCGAACCTGTACCGAAGCTGGGGCATGGACGTGATCGGCATGACCAATCTGCAGGAAGCGAAGCTCGCGCGCGAGGCCGAGATTTGCTATGTCACGATCGCCATGGTCACGGATTACGATTGCTGGCATCCCGATCATGACGCGGTTACCGTGAACGATATCATCGCGGTGCTCAACAAGAACGCGGAAAACGCTTGTAGGGTGATCGCGGCGGCCGTGCGCACGATGCCGGATGCTCGCGAATGCAAATGCGGATCGGCGCTGGCGCATGCCCTGATCACCGACCGCAAAGCGATTCCGGAGCTGACTCGCAAAAAGCTGGAGCTGCTGGTTGGAAAGTATTTGTAACCAGTTCCTCGATTGCTGCTTGAGCGGCAAGCGCTGGACAAAACAGATGCTCTCGGAGGCGCTGGCTGTCGATGAGGGCCGTGCCTTTTTGTCCATCGTGGTCGAACGCCTGGGCGATCTCTTTGACCCACGATTGTGCGAAGTTTATGCGGTCGTACTCTCAGAAGTAATCGGCAGCGTGGCCCCTGAACTGATCCCGCGCCTGCGACCGGCCGGAACTCCGGGAAAGCCGCCTGATTCGGCGAAGCGGGTTTACGTTCTGTCGCGGGTGACGCTGGGCGCGGACATCGCTGTGACGAGTGTGATGCTGGATGCTGCGAAGAAGCGCTACCCGGGCGCGGAGATCCTTTTCGTCGGCCCTAGAAAGAATTTCGAATTGTTCGAGGCCGATCCGCGAATTCAGCATCATCCAGCACCCTATCCGCGATCGAGTTCGTTGCGCGACCGTCTGGCAGCTTCCGCGGCTTTGCAATTGAATGACGGAATTGTGATCGATCCCGATTCCCGGCTCACACAACTCGGGTTGCTGCGAGTATGCGATGATATTGTCTATTTCTTCTTTCCCAGCCGTTCCTATGGCGGCGACGGAGCCGGCCGGCTGCCGGATCTTGCCGCGTGCTGGACTAAAGAGGTGTTCGGGGTCGATGACGCGAAGCCGTATGTCGCGCCGTTGCCCACGGCCGGCGAGCCGGCGGAAATAACGGTGAGCCTGGGGGTGGGAGAGAACGAGGGCAAGCGAATTCCAGGCGATTTCGAACGCGAATTGTTACGCGAGATCGGCGCGAAGGGCGCCTCGATCTTACTCGACAAAGGCGCGAGCGCCGAAGAGCGCAAACGGGTCGAAGCCGCGCTGACTCCCGGCGTTCGGACGCATGATGGATCGTTTGCGGCCTTCGCTGCCGAAATCGCCCGCAGCAAGTTGTTTGTCGGCTACGATTCCGCGGGCGGGCATGCCGCGTCAGCCTGCGGAGTTCCCGTGATCAGCATCGCCAAAGGTTTCGCGAGCGAGCGCATGGCCGCGCGCTGGCGTCCTAACGGACTGATTATCGATGGCGATCGGCCGGGTGTGATCGAGCAGGTTCAGCAGGCGCTCACATATACATTCCGCCGTTGACATCGAGCACGTGGCCGGTGATGTAGCTGGCTTCTTCACTGGCAAGAAATCGCACAGCCGCGGCGACGTCTTCGGCCTTGCCGAAACGTTTGAGAGGAATGTGCCCCAGCATGTTTTCTTTCAACTCGGCAGGAAGGTTCGAGGTCATATCGGTATCGATGAAGCCGGGCGCGACCGCATTGACCGTGATATTGCGGCTGGCCATCTCCTGGGCCAGCGATTTGGTCAGGCCGATGAGGCCCGCCTTCGATGCGACGTAGTTCGCCTGCCCGGGATTGCCGGCTTCGGCCACCACGGAAGAGATGTTGATGATGCGGCCCCAGCGCTCGCGCATCATTCCATGCAGCACTTGCTTGGACGCAAGAAACGCTCCCGTCAAGTTCACGTTGAGCACTGCGTCCCAGTCTTCCTTCTTCATCCGGAGCGCCAGAACGTCGCGAACAATGGCCGCGTTATTCACTAGAATATCAATACGTCCGAATTCCTCCGCCGTTTTCGCGAGGGCGCGCTCGATCGACTCCGATGAGCTCATGTCCATCTCGCTGACGAAGGCCTCCGCGCCAGTCGATCGAATCGCCGACGCGGCTTCTTCAAGTTTGCTGAGATCCCGCGCGGCCACTGCAACGCGCACGCCGTCTCGCGCCAGAGCGAGGGCGCACGCGCGTCCGATGCCCCGGCTCGCGCCGGTCACAAATGCCGTCCTTGTTGACATACGATTAATGATAGTGAAAAGCGCGAACCCCGCGGCTCCTTTCCCTCATGCCCTATGACGATTTGCGCGACTTCATCCGCGCTCTGCAAAAGCACGACGAACTGAAGCGCGTCGGAGTTGAAGTCGATCCGCATCTCGAAATTACCGAATTCGCTGACCGGAGCGTAAAAAACAGCGGCCCGGCGCTGCTGTTCGAGAAGCCGAAAGGATCCGACACGCCGGTGCTGATCAACGCATTCGCCAGCGCCAAGCGGATGGAGATCGCGCTTGAAGCGACGCCCGACGAAATCGCCGTGCGCATCGCGGAGCTGATCGAAATGCGTAAGCCGGAAGGCTTGATGGGCAAGTTGAAGATGCTGCCGAAGCTCGCGGATCTGGCGGGAATTTTCCCGAAATCGGTGTCTTCAGGGCCGTGCAAGGAAGTGGTGCGCAAGGGAACCGAGGCTTCCCTCGATTACTTCCCGATCCTGCACTGCTGGCCGCAGGACGGCGGACGCTTCATCACCCTGCCGATGGTCTTCTCGCGCAATCCGGATACGGGCAAGCGCAACTGCGGATGCTATCGCATGCAGGTTTACGACGCACACACCACGGGCATGCACTGGCAGACCCATAAACAAGGAGCGGAGCATTATCGACGGCTCTACGCATCCGGCCACGCAAAACGAATGGACGTGGCCGTGGCGATCGGCGCCGATCCAGCCACGATGTATTCGGCGATTCTACCCTTGCCGCCAGATCTGGACGAGATGATGCTCGCGGGTTTCTTGCGCGGCTCCGCGGTCGAAATGGTGAAGTGCGAGACGTCGGATTTGGAAGTGCCGGCCAACGCGGAGATCGTTCTTGAAGGCTACGTCGAACTCGGCGAGTTGCGGCGGGAGGGCCCTTTCGGAGACCACACCGGCTTTTATTCGCTGGAGGACGATTATCCGGTGTTCCACATCGACTGCATCACCCACCGCAAGAATCCGATATACGCGACGACCATCGTCGGGCCGCCGCCTATGGAAGATTTCCACATGGGTAAGGCGATCGAACGGATCTTCCTTCCGCTGATGCGGCTTCAACTGCCCGAGATCCGCGACGTTTCGATGCCCGCGGAGGGCATCTTCCACAATCTGATTCTGGTTTCTATCCGCAAGTCGTATCCAGGCCATGCGCGCAAAGTGATGCACGCGATCTG
>JASHRP010000432.1 GCA_030037375.1 Bryobacteraceae bacterium
GCGGCCCAAGTCGCCGAATGGAGCGAAGGGCGGAGGCGTGGCGAACGTATAGCCGGCGAAGTAAGTCAGCAGGCTCTGCGCCGTGCTTTGGCTGGCCGCGCTGCCGGAGACGTTCGGGCGGAGCAGCGCTACGCCGCGATAATCGGCGCTCTGGCTGAGGCCGGTGACGTCGTTGAACGAGGACGGATTGTAGTCGATGTTGACCGGCAAGCCGCTGTTGGCGGTGTTGATGGCGTTCAGCTCCCATCCGCCGATAACTTGATTCAGCACGGGGTTCACGTTCCCCGCGAATTGCTTGCCTCGTCCAAAAGGAAGTTCGTAGACGACGCTGGAGACGTTGAGCAGCTTAACGTCGAACATCGACGGGCCGTATTCGTTATGCAGATCGTAAATGTTCTGCGGATTGGCCGCCTGATAGCCGCTGAACGCTTCCAGAACCTGCTCGGAGTCGCCCATCGCATGCGACCAGGTGAAGGAATTGAGGAAGTACAATCCGTGGCTGAAGTGGTGTTCGAACCGGACGGATAGACCGTTGTAGTCGTTGTTGCCGGCGGGATCGAGCCAGGTAATCGGACCGAAGCTCGGATCGGGCACGCGCGCTTGCACGTTCAGGCATCCTGAGGTTGTAGTCGCGTTACAGGTAGCCGTTTGGGCGTTAGGAAGGGCTTGGTTCCAATCGCCGACAATCGGCAGCCGCAGGGCGTGGTTGCCATTGTAAGCTACCTCGATTACCGTGTCCCGGTTAATCTCCCTTTGAATCGCGAACACCCAGGATTGGATCATCGGCCAAGCGGTGTTTGCCGGAATGTAGAGATTGTTCGAATTGATCGGATTAAAGATGCTGGCGATGCCGGTGGTGAAGGCGTCTTGAGCAGTCAGAAACCCCGCGGTTCCCGGCTTGCCCTGACTGATGGTGCCGAAGATGGCCAGAGGCCCGTTGATCAGCTCCGACGGGCTTCCCGTGCGGTTGAAGAAGTCGTAGCTGATGCCATAACCGGTGCGGATTACCGTTTTCGAGTCGAGGCTGTAGGCCAGGCCGATCCGCGGACCCCAGTCCTTATAATCCGGATTCACCAGAGCACGGTCGTAGGTGCTTCCATTGGTGGCGCGCACCAGAGAATTGGTTGCCGGATCGAAATTCGACCACTGGTTGTCGCGTTCCCAGGGTGGCGTTGCGTATTCCCAGCGCAGGCCCACGTTCACAGTCAATTTCGAGGTCGCGCGCCAGTCGTCCTGAACGTATAGCGAGTTAACATGCTGCCGGATATTGGTCACCAGGTCATTGCCCAATGCGATGGCGCTGGGCAAGCCGAAGTAGAAGTCGGCGAGGTCGTAAGCGTTTACGCTATTCGCATCCGTCGGCACGGCCGAACAGCCGCACTGCGCGAGCGTGGGCTTGCTGTACTGTCCGCTGTAGGTGAGTTGGCCGTAGAGAGGATTGATGTCCAACACCTCAGTGCGAACCGCAAGGAACTCATACCCGAATTTGATCGAATGCCGGCCCTTGACCATCGAGTAATTCAATTTCGGATCGAACGAGGTCGGATTCTGGAATTGCGGATTCGTAGATTGGCGGCCAACCGTGGGGCTGGTGAAACTGCCGATCACCTGTGTCGGGAATCCGCCCGCGAGTGACGAAGGAAGCCCCTCGATTCCGTACTCCGCCGCGATATTTGGCCCGCCCAGATAGGGCGGGTCCTTCCCGCCGAGTGCGTGATCGAATCCAAAGCGCGCCTCAAACAAGGACGTCGGCGTCACGGTCCAGGTGTAGCCCGCGCCTGCCTGCTGCTGAATCGAGTGGATATAGCCGTTGCCGTCTCCGCCTGCCGGTCCTGGATCCGAAGGCCCGTAGTATTGAAGGTCCTTCCGTTGGCTGAAGCGGAGGAACGAGGTCATTTTTGCGTTGATCTGGTAGTCTAGCTTCGCATCGTACTTGTCGCTGTAGTCGCGCAGAGGAATGGTTTCTTCCAGATTGTTTCCGACAAGCCCAGCCGCTGTCGGCGTGGCCAGGCCCTGCAGCGCTGCGAGAGCGAAGGGGCTGATTTGCGTCAGAGGGATCTGGGTATTGGCTGGATAGACTGCGCCGGTCAAGGGATTCGCTACGGTCGCCGGCAGTACGCCGCCTCGTTCAGCCAAGTCCGGAAGCGTGTCGAAGTTTAGATAACCCTGGGTTTGCCTGTAACCTTCGTAATCCGCAAAGAAGAACAGCTTGTCCTTGATAAACGGTCCGCCCACGGTAAAGCCGAACTGATTGCGATGGAGGGTCGGCTTTTCGAAGGTTGACGGGCGCACACCAAAGATGTAGCCGATCGCGTTCAAGTCGGTGTTGCGCAGAAACTCGTATACCGTGCCATGGAATTCGTTGGTTCCCGATCGCAGGGCGGCGTTCACAATTCCGCCGCCTACCCGGCCGTACTCCGCGCTGAAGTTGCTCGTAATCACCTTGAACTCAGCCAGAGCGTCCGGGGACGCCTGCACCACTTGGCTCGAGTAACCCTGGTTGCTGGTGCCATACGAATTGTTGTCGATGCCGTCCATCAGGAAGTTGTTGTACGTGCTGCGCATGCCGTTCACGTTGAACGCTCCCTCGCGAGGCGTCGCGCTGGGTGAAAAGCTCAGCGCTTGAGGAGAAATGTGGACGTTGGTCGCGAGCAGCGCGAGATTCGTGTAGTCGCGGCCGTTGAGCGGCAAGTCCACGATCTCTTGGGTGTTGATGGTCTGGCTATGATCGCTAGTGTCCGTTTCGAGAACCGCTGCCGCCCCGGTCACGGTGACCGATTCAGAGACTTGGCCGAGCGTGAGTTTGGCGTCGACTCGCTGACGGGCGTTCACTTCCACCTTGACGTCCGGCGTGGTGAATTTCTCAAAACCTGCGTGTTCCACGGTCACGGTGTAGGTGCCGACCTTTACATTAAAGAAGCTGTAGTTTCCTGCTTCGTCGGTGGTTGTTTTCGACTCGATGTTGGTGTCTTGATTGGTTAGCGTGACTTGTGCGCCGGAAACTAGGGCTTCGCTGTTATCGCGAACTGTCCCAAGGACTTCCGAAGTCTCGAACTGCGCCCAAAGCGATAGCGGCGCGAAAAGCAGAAAAATCCCCAGCGAAATTTTCCTCATGTGGGACAGAGTACTGGTCGAATGCTGAAGGACGATATCGAACGGGTTACACTACGCTTACGGCTCCCCGTCATGCGGATGTAAAGCGGCCCGGCTAATCTGAATTCATGCGCTCTGTGGGATTATTTTTCATAGCGATACTGTGCATGGCGCAAACTCCCGCCCGCAAGATCCTGGTTCACGGCCATCGCGGCGCTCGCGCGATGCGGCCGGAGAACACGATCCCAGCATTCGAATACGCGATTGCGCAGGGCGTCGACGCGCTGGAGCTAGACATGGCGGTCACCAAGGACAACGTCTTGGTGGTCTCGCACGATCCGCTGCTTCACCCTCCCGTTTGCAGCGGACCGAAGCCGGAGGCCGTGATCCACGAACTAACGCTCGCTCAAGTTCGCGAGTGGGATTGCGGAGCAGTTCAGAATCCCGGGTTCCCGAAGCAGCAAACCATCCCAGGCACGCGAATGCCTACGCTCGACGAAGTATTCAATCTCGCGCCCAAAGGCAAGTTCCTCTTTAATATCGAGACCAAGAGCTTCCCGGATCATCCCGAGCTGACTCCCTCGCCAGCGGATTTCGTAAAGCTGGTGCTGACGCAGGTTCGCAAACATCATCTGGAACCGCGGGTCATTTTGCAATCCTTCGACTTCCGGACGTTGATTGAAATGAAGAAAATTGCTCCGGGAATCATGCTTTCGGCGCTCTATGAAGGAACACCGAAGGACTTCGTCACGATCTCGAAGGAAGCGGCCGGCGCAAAGATCGTCTCGCCGCAATTCAAGCTGGTGACTCCGGATCTGGTTCGGAAAGCGCACGAAGCCGGATTGCAAGTCGCGCCCTGGACCGCCGACACGCCGGAGGATTGGGATAAGCTGATCGACGCCGACGTCGACGCGATCATCAGCGACGATCCCGCCGCCCTGATTGAGCATCTCCGGCAGCGTGGTCGCCGGTGAACGTTTCAAGTGCCCTCGCGACTCCGTGAGCTATAATTTGCTCGTGGAGGAAAATGAGTAAAGACGACTGCATCGAAGTTACTGGAACCGTAGTTGAAAAATTCCCTAGCGGTAAGTTTAGCGTCCAACTCGACCAAGACCGCACCGTGTTGGCCCACCTGGCTGGAAAGCTCCGCCGCAATCGCATTCGAGTGCTGGCCGGCGATCGCGTGACCTTGGAGCTTTCGCCCTACGATCTCACCAAGGGCCGCATCACTTACCGCCACAAGTAAACCTTCAATTCAAGTCATTCCGCGAGCTTAGCGATTTAATTCGAGGCCCGCTAGCCCTGCTGTCGCCAGAATCGGGACCGAGAGGAGAGCTTACGCTTGCCTGGTCCGCCCGTTCCGATACGGCCTCGCCGTCAGCCGTTTGCGAATTTACCCCCTAATCTGCTGGATCAGTTGGCAAACCGCGTCATCGGCCAGCCGCAGGCGATGGCGCAGATCGTTCCGTATGTGCAGATGCATCGCGCCGGATTGGCCGCCGATGGTCGGCCGGTGGGCGTGTTCCTGCTACTGGGGCCGACCGGGACAGGCAAGACGAAGACGGTCGAGGCGCTGGCTGACGTTTTGCATGGCAGCGAGAAATCGATACTCAGGGTCGACTGCGGTGAGTTTCAGATGGAGCACGAAGTGGCGAAGCTGATCGGCGCGCCGCCGGGTTACCTGGGGCATCGTGAAACGCAGCCGATGCTCACGCAGCAGAAGCTGAGCGGAGTGACCAGTGAGAACTCGAATCTGTCGCTGGTGCTGTTCGATGAGATCGAAAAGGCCGCGCCCAGCATGACGCGGCTTCTGCTAGGCGTGCTCGATAAGGCCGTGCTGCGGCTGGGAGACAACACGAGCGTGAACTTTGAGCGTTCCCTGATCTTCCTCACCAGCAACCTGGGCGCGGCGGCGATGCGTAAGGAGCTTTGCCCGGACTTCGGGTTTGAATCGATGCTTCCCCCGGCCTCGTTTCCCAAAGAAGCGCGCGGCGGGCTCGCGAAACTGGCGAGCATCGGGATGGGCGAAGTGCGGCGCAAGTTTTCGCCCGAGTTCGTCAATCGAATTGACGCCGTGATCACCTATCAGCCTTTGTCCCCGGAATCGCTAGCCACGATTTTGGATCAACAGCTTGCGGCGCTGGAGAAGCACATTCGAACCCGGCTGGAGGAACGGGCGTTCGAGATCGAGTTGAGCGAGAGCGCTCGCGGGCTGCTGTTGAGATTGGGAACCAGCCCGGAGTTCGG
The DNA here is from genome assembly GCA_030037375.1 of Bryobacteraceae bacterium. Classification (GTDB taxonomy): domain Bacteria; phylum Acidobacteriota; class Terriglobia; order Bryobacterales; family Bryobacteraceae; genus Palsa-187. The sequence goes on from JASHRP010000432.1 coordinate 5,341, forward strand.
CGCGCGGGAGCTCAAACGGACTATTTTGCGCAAGCTGACGCAGCCGCTGGCGGCGCTGGTGGAGGGCGGCAAGATCCCTCCGTATGGACGAGTTCGAGCGGACGTTTCAGAGGATAGGGAGTCGCTCGAATTCCTCGTCGAGGAGACCTAAACAGTCGAAACGGCGGGCGTTTTGATCGCGTCACTCTGGTGGTATAGTGCGATCATGAAGTCTCTTCGTGTGCTTGCCGTTGTCGCCGCTGGTCTGGCCGGCCTGGTTGTTTTTTCGCGCGCTCAAGGCCCCACCGTCGGTGGAAGCGAGACGGTCGCGAAGCCGAAGAAGCAAACTCCGCCGAGCGATTCCTCCGACAGTCCCGCGGCGGTGACGCCGGCGCCCAGCACGTCGAGCTCGTCTTCATCCAGCGTCTCGCCGTCCAGCGTTTCGAACCCGCCCCCTCCGCCAGCGGAGCCGGATCTTCCGAAAATCCCCTCCCAATACGGAAAGAACAAGGACATTCCGAAGCCGGCCGCGACCTTCTCCGCGAGCGCCACTGACGTCTCGGTAGACGTCGCCGTGGAGGATTCGAAGGGTCACTTCATTCC
>JASHRP010000433.1 GCA_030037375.1 Bryobacteraceae bacterium
GTGGGCGAAGCTGACGTGTCCGCGGTTCAGTTGAATCAGGCGGCCAACTTTATGGTTGACGCGTACCCAGGTCAAGTTTTCAAAGGAAGCGTCTGGCAGATCCGCCAGGCTCCGATCAACGTGCAAAACGTCATCACCTATGACATCGTGATCGCCGTATCTAACCCGGACCTAAAACTCTTTCCCGGCATGACCGCGAACGTCACTATCCTGACGGGCCATGCTTCCAACGCTCTCAGAATTCCAAAGTCAGCGTTGAGATTCCATCCTCGTGCCGCTCCGTCACCATCTGCTCGGGCGGCTCAAACCGCGCCCGAACACTCTGAACCGGCGCAAACCGTCTACGTCTTACAGGGGCGCGAACCGAAGCCGGTCCGGGTGAAGCTCGGTATCAACGATTCGAACTATGTTCAGGTGCTACAAGGCGCCCTGCGGGAGGGTCAGGAACTGGTGGTTGGGATGAAGGGCCCCGCCGCCATGGCCCCGGCTCAACCCCAGGGCGGCGGAACAAAGCGGCTGGGCATTTGAGGCGCCTCGTGACCGACGATCTGATCCGCGTTGAAGACCTAACCAAGAGGTACATGCTCGGAGAAGTCGAGGTGCAGGCGCTACGCGGAGTATCCACGTCGATCAAACGGGGCAGCTTTGTGGCCATCATGGGGCCGTCCGGGTCCGGCAAGTCGACGTTCATGAACATTCTCGGATGTCTGGACCGGCCGAGTTCCGGCGCCTACTATCTGGATGGAGTGAGCGTTGGCGAGCTAGATCGCGACGAACTGGCGGAGATTCGCAACAAAAAGATCGGCTTCGTCTTTCAGCAGTTCAACTTGCTCGCCCGCACGACGGCAATCAAGAACGTTGAGCTGCCGCTGCTTTACAGCGCGGATTCCGTTGACGGCGAAGATCGCGCCATGCGGGCCTTATCGATCGTGGGTCTCGCGGAACGCGCGTATCATCATCCGAGCCAGCTCTCCGGCGGCCAGCAGCAGCGCGTTGCGATTGCCCGCAGCCTGATTAACGATCCGCAGCTCATTCTCGCCGACGAGCCCACCGGCGCACTCGATTCCCGGACCAGCATCGAGATCATGGCGATTTTCCAGCGGTTAAATCAGGAGCGGGGAATTACAGTGGTGGTGGTAACTCATGAACCCGATATTTCCGCCTACGGACAGCGGATTCTCCGTTTCAGAGACGGCTTGTTGGTGGACGATGAGCGGGTGAAAGCGCGGCGTGAGGCGGCACGTCAAATTCAGGTTATGGACGCCGCTGCGGCAATGCCATGAAAAAGATCCTCCACAGCATGACGATCGCGTTGGACGCCCTGCGAATCAATAAGCTGCGCTCGGCGCTGACGATGCTGGGGATCATTATTGGCGTCGCGGCGGTGATTGCGATGGTTGCTGTCGGATCCGGCGCTGAGGAGCGCATCCGGCTGCAGATCGCTTCGATCGGCAGCAACGTAATCGTGGTTCTCTCAGGCAGCCTCACCAGTTCAGGAATTCGCATGGGTACCGGCAACGCACAAACCCTGACTGAGGACGACGCGCGGGCGATCATGCGCGAATGCGATGGGGTCGCCCTCGCTACGCCCGCGGTGCGCGGCGGAGTCCAGGTGGTGTATGGCAATAGCAATTGGGGCACGCAGATTCTCGGCGCCACTCCAGACTATCTTCCAATCCGCGATATCGACGTTCAGGAGGGCCAGCCCTTTACGACGGCCGACGTCGAATCCGCAGCGGAGGTCGCGCTGCTCGGTAAGACGGTGGTAGACAATCTGTTCTATGGAGAAGATCCGGTTGGACGTGTCATCCGTATCAAGACCGTTGCGTTCACGGTGATCGGTACGCTGGTTCCCAAGGGCCAATCGCCGACCGGTCAAGATCAGGACGACGTGATTCTCATGCCGATCAGCACTGCCAAAAAGAGGGTGATTGGCGTGAGCCAGGCAAATTACGCGGCGGTCGGATCCATCATGGTTCAGGCGAAGGAGGGCCGTACTCAGGACGCGCAGGATCAAATGACGGGCCTGCTTCGGCAACGGCACCATTTGCAGCCCAATGAAGACGATGATTTTACGATCCGCAACATGGAGGAGGTTTTCCGCGCTCAGGAAAATTCCGCGCGGGTGATGTCCATTCTACTGGCGGCGATCGCCTCTGTTTCGCTCATCGTTGGCGGAATCGGCATCATGAACATAATGCTGGTCTCAGTTACCGAACGGACTAGGGAGATCGGCTTGCGGCAGGCTGTGGGAGCCAAGACCACCGATATCCTGACTCAGTTTCTGGCTGAGGCTGTCACATTATCTTTGGCAGGAGGCGCGGCCGGAGTCGCCGTGGGAGTGGCCGCGAGCATTCTTATTTCTTATTTGGCCGGCTGGGAAACCCTGCTCAGCATCACCGCTATTTTGGCCGCTTTTCTCTTTTCCGGTATCGTCGGTGTGTTCTTTGGTTACTATCCAGCCCGGAAAGCCGCCTACATGGACCCGATCGAAGCTCTCCGGTACGAATGATCCCGAGCTCTAAGTTCCCCGATTGGGCTACACGCCTCAGAATCCTGCGCTGAATCGCGCTTTTCTGGCGACGCTTACTCGGCGCTTTTCGCATCTCCATGAACCGCGAGGACTACGCCGTTCCCCTTAAGTGGCCGTCGCCATGCACATGAGTGGATGAACTAGGAGGTCTCGCGATGACCAAACTGATACCGATTTGTCTATTGCTAACGGGCGGTGTGCTTCTCGCGGATGACTGGAACAAGCGGACGGAGGTCACGCTCGGTCAGCCGGTAATTGTCGCCGGCGTGCCGGTAGTGACACTCGAACCCGGGAAGTATGTGTTCCGCCTGCTGAACAGTGAATCCGATCGGCACATCGTGCAAATCTTCAACGAACGGGAGGACAAGCTCTTCACCACTGTCCTCGCGATTCCCAACTACCGGCTGGATGCAACCGATAAGACGGAGTTCATGTTTTATGAGACGCCGGCCGGGAATCCCGTGGCTCTTCACGCTTGGTTTTGGCCGGGCGACAAGTGGGGCCAAGAATTCGTTTATCCGAAGGGCCTAGCGGCCAAGATCGCCCGAGAGACGGGAGAGAAAGTGCTGGCGACGCCCGCGGAAACTGAGCCTGAATTGGCTGCCGCGCCAGTGGTCGAGATAAACAAAGAGGGCCAAGAACAGCCTATCGAAGAAGCGGCGATAGCCCCAGCGGAACCGGCTCCGGCTGCTCCGGCCGAAGTCGCCGAGAACACGGAAGCTCTACCACTCATTGGACGTGAAGAACCGTTCGAGCTGCCGGCGACCGCGACTCCGCTTTACTCCCTCGGCCTGCTCGGAGCGCTTATCTTGGGCGCCGGTTTGGGCTTGAGATACGCCGCTGCACGCGCACGTTAGAGGCGCACGGCCATGCTTATCCGCGTCCGTTTCGAATCCGCCAAGCGGAGGTTATTGGCGTTTACGGCGGACTTGTTGATCCTCGCGGGCTTATGCGGGCTGATTGCTTGGGCCTGGGGACTCTCTGAGGGTGCCCTTTATCAGTACGTCCAGAGGGCTCAGTTTGCGAGGGATGTTGCGGGGGACGGCGCTGGGGCGGAGATGCAACAAGCGACTCCGGCGCCGCCCCCGCGGCTGGATTCAGCGCCCTCCCTGACGACGGAAGTCGAAGCTTCTCGGCCACGGCTTCCGAGTTTGCATGCGCTATTCACCCGCGACCCGCAGCTAATCGGCGAATTGGATGCGCCGGAGATCGGATTGTCGGTGATGATTCGAGATGGAGTTGACGATGTCACGCTGCGCAGGGCGGCAGGACATCTCCCTTCGAGCGCGCTGCCGGGTGAATCTGGAAATTTCGTGCTGCTGGGGCATCGGGATACATTCTTCCGCCCTCTGAGAGATATCCATCGGGGCAATTTGTTGAGAATCCGAACCAGGGGCGGACAGTTTACGTACGTTGTCGAGTCGTTCGAGGTGACAGGACCGGAGTCCGTGAGATTCGACTCCGGACCTGCGCCGTCCGCGACCCTGGTCACATGCTTCCCTTTTACCTACATCGGACCCGCTCCCCGCCGTTTTGTGGTGCATGCGCGCCTGATGGCAGCCGTGAAATGAAAGCTATGAAGCCCATTGTGGTGATCTACGCAACTCGCGCCGGACATACTCACCGGATCGCCGCACATGTCGCGGACAGGTTAAGGGCGGCCGACGCTGCTGTTCAAGTGATTGATGCGGCTCATTCGCCCAACGAATTTCTCTACGGACAGCTACTCCGTCTGTGATCTGCGCCGCGTCGGTGCGTTTGGGCAGGCACGAGGCAGAGATGGTACAGTTTGCAAAGAGGAATGCCGCGAGCTTAAATCGTCTGGCGTCCGCGTTCATTTCAGTTAGCTTATCGGAAGCGGGAGTTGAGGATCTGGGGGCGCCGGCGGAACACCGGGCAGAGGCTAGGGCCGACGTGGATTCCCACACGAATTGGAGCGCGCTGGATGAATTCGTAGACGAGTTCGCGCGCGTGGCTGTCGAGGCCGAGACCACAGAGCCGATCAGAACCCTGGTATCGTAAAAGGAAACCTCCCAAACAACCTTGGCGGTGCCTGAATTGATTCGTTTTTCTATTTCCCTTTTGCTACTTAATTCCATTGGCTGCGCGTCGCTCATCCATGCCCAATCCGTGCCTGTAGAGCGGCGGCTTCGGCTTTATCACACTCATACTCAGGAACATCTCGACATCGTGTACCGGCGCGGCGCGGATTACGTCGCCGAGTCGCTTACGCGGTTGGATCGGTTCCTGCGAGACCATCGCACCGGCGATGTGCATCATTACGATCCGCGCCTGTTCGATTTACTCTCCGACCTGATCGCCGCGGGAGGACGCCCGGACGCGGAGATTCACGTCATCTGCGGGTATCGCACGCCGTGGAGCAATGAGTTTCTTCGGACGCATACCAGCGGCGTGGCCAAAAACAGCCTGCACATGCAGGCCGAGGCTATCGATATCCGCGTTCCGGGGCTCAAAACCTCCCAGCTTCGAGACCTTGCACTGGGAATGGCGCGAGGCGGCGTAGGGTATTATCCGGCGTCCGATTTCATTCACGTGGATTTGGGCCGCGTTCGGCGCTGGTAGTGCTTGCGGGGTGGTAGCGCCTGGTCAAGAGCTTCTCCAGCGCGGCGTCTTCATCGTAGATATCGTCGAAGAAATGGACTTCGCCGCTCCTCAACACGACAGCGGTTGCGTAGACGATCAAGACAGGAATCGGCCGGTCGAGAACGACCTTCAGGGTGCGATCACCATTGATGGCGTCGAGAATGCGTTGGCGAGTCCACGCCGGTTGATCGCGCAGCACCCATTCCGCCAGGTCGACAGGCTTCTCGACCCGAATGCATCCATGACTGAAATCGCGACGGGACCTTGAGAACAGCTCCGTTGCCGGAGTTGCGTGCAGATAAACATCGTACGGGTTCGGGAAGAGGAACTTGACCAAGCCGAGCGAATTTTCCGGGCCGGGGATCTGCCGAATTCGCAATTCGCCGGA
>JASHRP010000434.1 GCA_030037375.1 Bryobacteraceae bacterium
GCGGCCGCCAACAGGTATACACTGGCGAAAGTTGGAAGTCAAAATAAAGAATCTCGGTTCGAATTCAAATCCGACGGAGGGTTCCCCAAATGCCTGCTATGACGCCACTCGAGTTCGCGGACAAGTACCGCAAGCTGCAAACATTTCTATACCCGCAGGAACTCCCTGCGGGAGTCGCCCCGATTTATGTTCCGCCCCAGGGCTGGACCCCCTCGCCGGTCGAACACTACCGGCTCGGTCACTCTGCTTGGTGGCAGACGTTCTGGAGGCATGACATCGCTCCCCGGCTCGGTAAATCGCTTAAGCTGCGAATCAGGAACATGTACGGCCAGGATGAGGACCTCGACCTCGACCCGCAGCAGTTGAGCCGGCATTTCTACCCTCCCTTTGTGGGAAAAGGTTCGCCGGAACAGGCGCAGGTCGCCATCCAGCTAACTTATCGATACCGCAGAGTAAGCACATCTCTGCCGGATTTTTTGAAGGCGGATTTCATCGGCCTGGACTGCAATGGATTCGTCGGGAACTATATTCAGAGGGTGGTGAACGGTTGGGGCCATTCCTGGACTAGCTTCAATAATGACAAGGATCCTGGGCCCACCACCGAGATGAGCGATATGATCCAGAAGTGCTGCGACAAGCCGATTACTTCCGCCGCGCAGCTCAGCCTGAAAGAGACCTACATCTTCGTACTGTGCGAGAAGGACGGGGCGATCATCGACCCGGGCGGGAAGCATGCCTATGGCCACGTGATGATCACGAATCCGAATTCGCTCTCCCCGCTGCCGGGCGGCCAGTACAAAATCAAGGTGGTGGAGGCAACAGCCGCCGGGATGAAGCTGAGGGACGTCGATTACACCATTAAGTCCGTCGCCACAGCCAAACTTGGTACGGTTTTCACGGTTTTGCGTGGCCCTGACGATCGCAGCGATGGAATGCCTGTCCGCATCGCGCGCCTGAAGACTTGACGGAGTTTCCGGATATCCCGGCGCAGCGGACGCCGGTTAGAGCTTGAGCTTCGGATAGCGCTCTCGCATCCACGCGACGAACTTCTCGGGCGCGGCCATGGTCGAAAGCCGTCCTTGGCGAACCAGGGCCCAATCTTCGAATTTCTTCGACTCTTTGATCTCCTTGAGCGAAACGGGAGGGTCGATGCGGCCCGCGTATTCCAGATCGACGACGGCGGATTTCGCATTGCGGGGATCGGCGCGCGGCTCGGAACGGACGGTCGCCAGCCCGACCACCGCGGAGACGCCGCCGGAATGATAGATGAAGACTCGATCGCCCGGCCGCATCTCCTTGATGGCGCCAACCGCTTGTGGATTGGTGACGCCGTCCCAAGCCGTCTTATGCTCGCGCTCCAGATCGTCGATAGAGTAAGTGTCCTGGTCGGTTTTGGCTAGGAAATAGTTCATAAAGAATCTTCCGACAGCCCTTCTTCGCTCCAGTACCAGCGCTACTGGACACGCACTTGAATCTTTGGTTTTCTATCGATGATAGCAAGGCTCGAAGAGGTTGGAGCAGCCATTACGTTGTACAATGTAAAGACGTTTGTCGGTTTTCGGGATAGCTTCCCCAGGAGCTGTGAAGTGATCTGGAAACGCCTGCCGGTACTGATAGTTTTTCCGTTTTTGATGTGCGGCGCCGGTAGCGCCCAAAACCTGGGAAGTACGGACTCGCCGGCGGGCGAAACGGCTCCCGATGCTCCGAAGCAGCTTCCCGGGCTGAACGATCCCAGCGTCGCGGGCGCGCCGGTCGACCTCGCCACTTACGTCATTGGCCCGAACGATATCCTGAACATCGAGGTATTCCGGGAAAAGGATCTAAGCCGGCCGTATCCGGTCCGGCCTGACGGGATCATCTCCATTCCCCTGGTCGGTGAGATGAAGGCCGCCGGCCTCACTCCGATGCAGTTGACCAGGCAACTGACCGAGGCTCTTTCTACCAATTACAAAGACCCGATCGTGACCATCACCGTCTGGGAGGTCCGCAGCAAGAAATTTGCGGTCACCGGCGAAGTGAAGCGTCCGAACACGTATCCCTTGATCGGCAAGATCACGGTGTTCGACGCCATTAACGAAGCGGGCGGTTTTGCGGACGTTTTTGCGAATCAAACCGATATTCAGATCATTCGCGGCAAAGACCGGTTCAAATTCAACTATAAAGACTACGTCCGCGGAAAAAACACGGACAAGAACATCGTGCTGGAAAATGGCGATGTGGTGTACGTGAAATAGCCCATGCGGAAGACAGCGGATTCGGAGGATTTCGGTACGTATGCAGCCGGTTGATTCGTTCAACGTCCCAAGGCGGGTTCTGGACGTCGAGGACTACATTGACATCGTGCGGCGGCACAAGGGCTGGATCTTCGGTCCGTTCCTGATCTGTCTAGTAGCCAGCGTGGTGGGCGTGTTTCTGTGGCCGGATACCTACGTCTCCGACGGAATCATTAAGATCGAACAACAGCAGATCTCGCCGAATCTGGTTCAGGTGGCGGTCACGCAGGACATGATCGACCAGATCAATTCGATGCAGGAGACCATCGAAAGCCGCAATGTCCTGAGCAACATCATCACCACCTACGATCTATATCCCCGCGAACGCAGCCGCCAGACCATGGAAGACGTGGTTCAGATGATGAAGAACCAGATCGAAGTGCATCCCTTGGGAGCCGGCGAGAATCGCGATGTTCCGGCCTTTCGCGTGGCGTTTTCTTATCCCGACGCCAGAAAGGCGCAAAAGGTGGTTGAGGATCTGATGGGCCGGTTCATGAGCGAGAGCACTCGCAACCAATCCAGCAAGGCGTTCCAAGCCACCGAATTGCTCAAGGATGAATCCGAGCAGTCCAAGAAGGAACTGGACGCGATCGAGAATCAACTGACCACCTACATGGCGGAGAATAACGGCCGTTTGCCGGATCAGCGGGCGGAAAACTATCAACGCTTGCAGAGCCTGGAGAACAGCCGAGCGAGCTTGAACACGCAGATCTCACGGCTCCAGTCGGACCGGCTCATGCTGGAAAACAGCTTGAGCATCATCCGCCAGCAGGCGGATGAGTACGCTAAGGCCACGCCGGAGATCGTGGCGCGCCAACCCCAAAAGAGTGCCAAGCTCGTGCAGGCGGACAACCAGGTTGATGCGTTGCAGATCCAACTGGGGCTGCTTCAGGAGAGATATCAGGACAACCATCCGGATGTGAAGGCCGCGAAGCAGGCGTTGGCGCTAGCCAAAGCGAACCGCGATAAGATCGCCGCGGACGACGCCGAGGCCGCAAAGAAGGAGGTTCTTCCGGGGAAACCCGGCGTCACCGTGGCCAACTTCAAAGAGGATCAGCAGAACGAGGCGAACGCGTCGCGGCTTCAGGCGCAGGTCGCGGTAGACGATAACCAGATCGAGGACGCCAAAAAACAGCTTAAAACCGCGGAGGACGAAATCAAGGTCGTCGAGAGCCGGATCACCTCGGTTCCGCAGAGCGCCAAGGAATACGAAGATCTGCTGCGTGAGCGAGATCTCAAGAAAGCGCAGTACGAGGACATGACCAAGCGGCTGGCCACCGCGCAGGTCCAGCAAGACGTGGAGAACAAGAAGGAAGGGCAAACCTTGGAGATCCTGGACGCGGCTTCGTTTCCCACCACCCCGACCTATCCCAATCACCCCGTGGTAATCATAATCGGGGGGTGCCTAGGTTTGATGTTGGGCGCGATGATCGCGGGCGCGAGGGAGATGAGGGACACTTCGCTCAAGAATTTGAAAGATGTCCGCGCGTACACGCAAATGACGATTCTGGGGAGCGTCCCTTTGCTCGAGAACGATTTTGTGGTGCGGCGCCGCAAGCGCATGGCTTGGCTGGGGTGGACCACCGCCTGTCTGTTCGCGGCGGTTTTGATGTCGGGCTCGGTGATCTACTATTTCACGACCAAGCAGCAGCCCTAAGAATCCGGAGGATTTTTCATGAGCCGAGTCCATGACGCCCTGCGCCGCGCTGAACAAAGCGGCTTGCTTACGCCGCCGCCTCCGCGCCGCGCTACGGACGCCGCGCCCGCCGCGGGTACGGCGCTGCTCGATCCCGGGCCGAATCTCGCTGGATTGCTCGAACAGGTGGAAGAAGTTCCCTTCCGCGCGGCGACGGATTCGCTGCTAATCGACAGCTCCCGGCCGCACGAGCCTCCCATGGAGGAGTTCCGCACGCTGCGCACACGTCTGAATCACATGAAGAGCCAGCAAGCGATTCATTCGGTGGTGATAACCAGCCCCTCGCCAGCCGAGGGCAAATCGCTGACCGCCGCGAATTTGGCGCTCGCCGAATCGCATCTGGCCAGCAATCCGACGCTGTTGGCCGATTTCGATTTCCGCCGTCCAATCATCCACACGACATTCGGCTTGGCGCGCAGCCCCGGAATCACGGACTATCTGCTAGGTAAAGCTCCGCTGCACAAATGCATTCGCAAGCTGGCGGGGACCACGCTCTACATCATGCCCGCCGGAGAAGCGGTGATCAATCCGCTGGAACTGCTGAATTTGAGGGAAGTGAAGCTGCTGCTGGAGCGGCTGCCGAGCCTGTTCAACTGGATCATTCTGGACAGCCCGCCGCTGTTGTTCGCCGCGGACGCGAATTTGCTTTCGACGCTGTGCCATGGCACGCTGCTAGTGGTTCGCATCGGCCACACGACGATCGATTCGATCACGCGGGCGATGCAATCGCTGTGTAACAACAACGTGCTGGGGATTCTGGTTAACGGTGCGCGACGGGGCGAACTGTACAGCAAGTACACTTACTATCACTCCTATTACACGCCGAAAGGCGAGGGCGAATCCGAAGAGTCCGAAGCGGAAGCATTGCCAGCCGCATCCGGGCCTCCGGCGGATTCGTCAGCGAAGTAGGAGCCTTTCCGCCGGCGCATGCCAGGACAGCGCACGCCTAAAAAAGATCCGCACTCCGGGGGGAAATCCCCCGCGCCCGCAGCCGAGCCATCTCCCGCGCCGCAAACCCCAGCGGTTGAGGAGCCGACCGGTCCTCGCGTATCCGTAGTCTTGGTCGCGTACAATCAGGCCGGCGCATTGCGCAGAGCGATCCAGGCTCTGGAGGGTTCGAAGGAGCGTGAGCGGCTGGAGATCCTGGTTGTCGATTGCGGCAGCCGGGATGAGAGCCCGAATCTCGACACCGAATTTCCCGCCGTTCAGATTCTCCGGTTGCCGCAGCACTTCGGCGCGACACGCGCGATGAACATCGCGACGCGCACCGCAAAAGCCGAGCTGTTATTCTTCTTGTCGCCCGATGTAGAGGTTTTTCCCGACACTGTGGCGAAACTGGCCGACAGGATCGAGCCGGACCAGAATCTGGCCGCGGTCTGCCCCTTGCTGCTGGACGAAACTGGCGAGCCAACCGAGCAAGCCTGGAGCATTCCCACCAAGGCTGACTTCGGCGCCGGAAGACTGCGACCGGCGGCCATCGATCCCGCGCAGGAGTCCGCGCCGGTCGAATACGCCAGTCGCGAGGCGCTGATGGTGCGCAAGCAGCTTGTTCGCGGCATGAATTACTTCGACGAACGCTTTGGCGAGTATTGGGCCGATCTGGACCTCGCCATGCAACTCCGGCGAGCGGGCAAGAAGATTATCGTGCATCCGCAGATTCGCGCGACCATGCACGCGGGAGAAGATCCCTTGGCGGGCGATCCTGTGGCGAGTTCGGATTTCGTGCTGGGCGCGGCGGAGTTTCTGGGCAAGTACGAGGGCTTCTGGGCTGGATTCGCATTCCGGTTCGGCGCGATTCTGAAGGCGCTGTTTGCGTTCGATTTCAAGCGCTTCGGATTGCTCGCGAGCGGCGAGAAGATGGGATCGCAAGCGGGCCGGTAGACGGACGATAGTCTGTCGCCGCGGGTTGGCGATATACTACCGCCATGCCCGACAAAGAAGACCTCGCCGTAACGCGTCGCACCGTGCTGGCGACCGCGGCATCCGCGGCGCTGGTGCCTGTTACCGCAATTCGCTCGGCCGCGCAGACGGCGACGCAACCTCGTTCCCTGACGCCCGCGCAGCGGCGCACGACCGAAATGCTGGTCGACCGCATCATTCCCTCGGATGAGCTGGGACCGGGAGCTCTTGAGCTCGGAGCGGCGAATTACATTGACGTTCAGATGGCGGATTATTTGGCGCCGCAGAAAGATGCGTGGGTTGCGGGACTGGAAGCGTTGGACGCGTTCGCAAGGGCGACGCAAGGCGCGTTGTTCGCGGATCTGCCGGCGGAGAAGCGCGACGCCGTTCTGATCGCGATTACCACGGGCGGCGGAGCTCCCGCGACTCTCGGGGCTTTCTTCAATCAAGCGCGCACGTACACGCTCCAGGGCACGTTCGGCGATCCGCATTATGGCGGAAATACCGGCGGAAAAGGTTGGGATATTATTCGCTACCCTGGTCCCCGCCCGGCAACGACCGCGGATATGCAGAGGATGGATAAGGAGGCTCCGCCGTATCGCCAATCCGCTTGGGGGAATCAGTAGCGTGGCAATCACCCTCAAACCGGTCGATGTAGCCGTGGTGGGATTGGGCGCGGCCGGAGGAGTCGCGGTGCTGCCTTTGTGCCGGGCGGGGCTGAAGGTCGCCGGAATCGACGCCGGAACGTGGATGGATCCGCATAAGGATTTCAAAGCCGACGAGATTCACAACAGTACTCGCGGCATGATCACCACCGGCAACAAAATCCGTAGAGAAGCCCCGACGGTTCGCAATAGCCCCACGGGACAGGCACGACGCGGCGGACCCAGCCCGATGATGAACGCGATCGGCGGAACGTCGATTCATTACCACGCGCAGAGCTGGCGTTTGAAGCCGTGGGATTTTAAAACCGTCAGCATGGTCACCAAGCGTTATGGCAGGAGCTACATTCCGGCGGGGTCGACGCTGGAGGATTGGCCGATCAGCTATGACGATCTGGAGCCGTATTACGACACGGTGGAGCGTGAGGTCGGCGTATCGGGCAAGGCCGGCAATATTCAAGGCAAGCTCGACAAAGAGGGCAATATTTTCGAAGGGCCGCGGATGCGCGAGTATCCGATGCCGCATCTGCGCTCCTGCGATTACCTGGAGATGATGAAGAAGGCCGCGCGGTCGCTGGGGTGGAATCCGTTCCATTCCCCGGCCGCGATCAATTCGCAACCGCGCGACGGGCGGGGCGCCTGCGGCTATCACGGATATTGCGATCGCGGCGGCTGCCACTTGCAAGCGAAAAACTCGACCTGTTTTTCGACCGTCCCCAAGGCGCAGAAGACCAAGAACCTGACCATTTTCGATCGCGCTCAAGTGACTCGCATTAACGCGGACGACAAAGGCCGCGTGACTGGAGTGACGTATATTTTTGACGGCATGGAGTATTTTCAGCCGGCGAAAGCCGCGCTGATTGGGTCCTACACCTACGAGAACGTGCGCTTACTGCTGTTATCGAAGTCGAAGGCGTATCCGAATGGGCTCGGCAATAACAAGGGGCAGGTAGGCAAGCACTACTTCGGACATTGGGACGCCCAAGCCGGCGCTAGCGTGAGCGCGTTGTTTCCCGAGGATTTGAACATTTGGTACGGCGCAATCTTATCGCAGGGTGTGGTGATCGACGAATGGGCCGACGACAGCTTCGATCACAGCGGGCTCGGCTTCATCGGTGGCGCGAGCATGACGGTGAACACCGAAAAACACCCGATCGCCGCCGCGAGCGGTTCGACATGGGGGCAAACGCAGCGCAATTGGGGATCGGATTGGAAGAGATGGATTCACACCAATGCGGGGCGCACCGCGTCGGCGTATATTCAGGGCAATTCATTTCCGTATGAGACAACGTTTCTGGATCTTGACCCTGAAGTGAAGGACCCGCTGGGCGATCCAGTGATTCGAGTCACGACAATGACTCGCGAAAATGAACGCAAAGCCGCCATGTATGCGCAGGATAAGTGCGAGCAGTGGTTCAAGGCCGCCGGCGCAATCATGACGCAGAAGGGCAATCCCAACGGGCCGAACCTGAGCACGCATACTTACGGCGGCACTCGCATGGGCGATAATCCCGAAACCAACGTGTGCGATAAGTGGGGCTTTTCGCACGAGGCTCCGAATCTGGGAATGCTCGGCGGGAGTGTATTCGGGACCAGCGGGGCTCGCAATCCAACGCTAACGATTCAGGCGCTGGCATGGCGGACGGCGGAGCATTTAGCGAAGAACTGGAAGTCGATCACGGGGTAGCAGTGGACATCGGGGAGCTCCGCAAGCAGGCTGACGAGGGCAGCTGCGTCGCGCAGACTGTGCTCGGAATCTTCTGTCTGGAGGGTTTCGAGGTTCCGTGCGACTACGTCGAGGCCTTCCGGCTATTGTCGGCCGCCGTGGGGCGGGGAGTTCCCCGTGCGGCTACGGCGTTAGGCCGGATGTATGCCGAGGGTCTCGGAACGAAGAAAGACCTGGCTCGCGCGATTCGGCTCTACGAGCAAGCCGGGGAGCACGGAGAGTTTGATGCTCAGATCGCGCTTGGCCGAATCTATTCGCAAGGTTACGGTATCGAACCGGACTTCCAGGCCGCGCGTCGCTGGTACTCGGCGGCGCTATCGCAGGCAGACACCGTTCTGAGTTGCCCGGAACTCGACGAAGCGAAGCTTTTCCTAGGGCGCTGAATGCAGGCACAACAGGACGCCCAACCACGCCCTACATCTGGCCACCGGCTTGCTCATCCCCCGTGCGAGAGGAGGAGCGGAAGCAAATGGCAAATAAAAACGACTCGCTCAACCTTCCACCTATCTTTAATCCTGCCATCGCATCAGCCGTAGCCGAGCCTCGGCCGGAAGGCGTCGACTTGGCGGAGCTGAAGCCCGGTACTATGTTAGAAATCCATACCGGCCATCATTCTTACCGGCTGGAAAACAAGGGCGATGGGGCGGCGGTTATTTCAGGGCATCCCACTTATTGCCCTCGGCCGGTACCCGTGGACGTTCACGGTTCCATCGACGATACCGGTCACCTCCTGTGGCAATTTGTTGGCAAGGGCATGAAATTGGCGTTTATGCTGCCCCAGCATGGCGTGATTCAGACCTCCAGAATCACGGAAATTCGCGTCAAGCCTGAGCCGTCTCACGCGAATTAGGCGAAATAGCCTCCGCGCTAAAGCTGAATGCGCGAGAACAAATATGCGCCTGCGCCGAGCAGGAGCGCCGCGATCGCTCCCAGAACGGTTACATCTAACACCGCCCCAAAATGCGCTTGCGCGATCAGAGCGCCGCGCAATCCGTCAACCCCGTAAGTTAACGGATCGAGGCTCGCGATCACGCTTAGCAC
>JASHRP010000435.1 GCA_030037375.1 Bryobacteraceae bacterium
GGCCCGCTGCAACTTCGGATTTGGGAGGAGCGCGATCCTCAAACCCAGGCGCTAGTCGCGATTCACAACTACAGCAGCACGTATGAACAGAACCGGACCATCTGGATGGATAATCGTCCGCATCCGCCGGATTACGCCGCGCACACCTGGATGGGATTCTCGACCGGACATTGGGACGGCAACATCCTGACCGTCTACACCACGCACATCAAGCAGGGCTGGCACCGGCGCAACGGCATCCCGTCGAGCGACATGATCACGCTCACCGAACACTTCATCCGGCACGGAAATAATCTAACCCACGTTACCGTGGTGAACGATCCGATCTATTTGGCCGAGCCGCTGGTCAAAAGCCAGGATTACGTTTTGAACACCAATTCCAATCCCAACTGGGACAGCGGAAACGGCTGGCTCTGGCCGTGCGAATACGTGGACGAAGCTCCCGGTCGCAAGCAGGGCGAAGTCCCCAGCTTCATGCCGGGCGAGAATCCGTTTAAGACGGAGTTCGCCGCGAAGTACGGAATTCCGGCCGAGGCCGCTCTGGGCGGCCCGGAGACGATGTATCCGGAGTATCAAAAGAAGCTGAAAACCATGCCGATTCCTCCCAAGCAGACGGTGACTTCGGCTCCAGCCCGATGAAGTCCTCGATTCGCCGCCCAGCCTGAGCGAGCATCAATCGCAACGTGCGTCAATCTCATATCGCCGTGATCGGCGCGCCCATGGACCTCGGCGCGGGACGCAGAGGCGTCGATATGGGCCCTTCGGCGGTACGCCTGGCCGGGCTGAACGATAAGCTTGCCTCGCTCGGCTATCAGGTGGAAGATCTCGGCAACGTCCTGGTGGATCAACCGGAGTCTTCGCCCGCCGGACCGTCCCACGCCCGCTATCTACCTCAGATCGCGCACACCTGCGCGCGCTTGGCGGACTTGGTGGAGAAGTCCGCGGACGCGGGCAAAGCGCCTCTCGTCCTCGGCGGCGACCATTCGGTCGCGGTTGGGACAGTCGCGGGAATGTCGCGGCATTTTCACCGCAGCGACCGGAAATTGGGTCTGATCTGGGTGGATGCTCATGCGGACATGAACACGCCGGAATCGAGCCCCAGCGGCAACGTGCACGGCATGCCGCTTGCCTGCTGCATCGGACTTGGGCCGGAGCAATTGACGCGGATCGCCGGTTACGCGCCGGCTGTTGAACCGGGCTCGGTCGCGATCATCGGGCTGCGCAGCGTCGACGAAATTGAGCGATTAAACGTGCGCGGTACGGGCGTCCATCCGTTCACCATGCGCGACATCGATGAGCGAGGCATGCGCAGCGTTATCCAGGAAGCGATCCATTTCGTCACATTGGGGACCGGCGGATTCCATCTCTCGCTCGACATGGACGCGGTCGATCCCTCCGATGCGCCTGGCGTCGGCACGCCGGTTCGGGGCGGCATCACCTATCGCGAGGCGCACTTGGCGATGGAGCTGGTGTGCGACAGTGGTCTCATGGCGTCCTTGGAGGTGGTGGAGGTAAATCCGGTGATCGATGAAGCGAATCGCACCGCGCTTCTGGCGGTGGAGCTGCTGATGTCCGCGCTCGGCAAGAGGATTCTTTAGCGCATGGACAAACTGCGAGTCGCGGTGATCTACGGTGGCCGCAGCGGGGAGCATGAGGTTTCGCTCAACTCCGCTGAATCCGTTATCGCCGCCATGGATCCCGGGCGTTATGAGGTCGAGCGCATCCTGATCACCAAGGAAGGTCACTGGCTGCCGAGGTCGATTTCGCCGGAGCCGGGCGCAAATGCGGATATCGACGTCGTATTTCCCGTCTTGCACGGCACCTTCGGCGAAGACGGCACGGTCCAGGGATTGCTGGAACTGGCCGGACTGCCCTACGTTGGCGCGGGCGTGCTCGCGTCGTCGGCCTCGATGGACAAGGATGTCATGAAGCGCTTGTGCAAGGAACGCGGGCTTCCGATCGTCGAATTCCTAGTGGTTAGCCGCGGCGAGTTTCAGCCGGAGGAAATCTGCAAGCGTTTGCGTTATCCGATGTTCGTCAAACCGGCTAATCTCGGGTCATCGGTCGGCGTGTCAAAAGCCAAGGATTGCGAACAACTGAAGGCCGCCCTCGATCTCGCCGCGCAATACGACCGTAAGATCATTGTCGAGCAGGGCATTGAAGGACGGGAATTCGAATGCGCCGTCCTCGGCAATGACGAGCCGGCCGCTGCGATCCCGTGCGAAGTGCTCCCTTCCCGCGAGTTCTACGACTATGAAGACAAATACATCCTGAACAAGGCCCGCACGGTGCTTCCCGCCGACCTCTCGACGGAGCAGACTGCCGAAATCCAGAGGCTGGCGGTTCAGTGCTATAAGGCGGTCGGCTGCGAAGGCATGGCGCGCGTCGATTTCCTGATGGAAACCAGCTCCGGACGCATCTACGTCAATGAGATCAACACCGTGCCTGGATTCACTGCCATCAGCATGTTCCCCAAGATGTGGGAGGCGAGCGGAATCCCATACCCCGAGCTGATCGACCGGCTGATTGAACTCGCTATGGAACGCCACCGCAGCCGCCAGGAAACCCGCTTCTGCCGCTAAATCCGTATGCCCTCTCTGTTGTTGTTGCTCCTGTTGCTCCTGCCGCTCTCGGCGCAATCCGAGGATGATCCGGTGCAGTCCGCTGCTCCAGCGGCCAAGACTCTGCTCGACGTGTTCGCGACGGTGGAAGAACAGGCGGCGAGCCCGGTCGACCTCGATGCCGCTTTTTATCAGGGCGCGATTCCGTCCATGCTCCGCACGCTCGATCCGCATTCGAGCTTCTTCGACCCGGATCAATTTCAGCAGCTTCAAGCGATGGAGCGCAGCGAGCAAAAGGGTTTCGGCAGCATCGTCAGCGTGCTGCCGGGACGCGTCATCGTACTGCAAACCCTGCCCGGCACGCCTTCCGCCAAGGCCGGCCTCTCCGCAGGCGACGAAATCGTCGCCATTAACGGCATTCCTTTCGGGCGGCTGGATCCGGACCAAATCGTTCAAGTTCTGGCCGCCGCGCGTCAGCATCCAGCCGTGCTGGACATTCACCGGCCCGGAGAAGAGCGCGTCGACCGGATCACGATGTCGCCGGACCTGGTGAATTCGCCGACGGTCGACCGCGCCTTCCTGGTTGCGCCCGGCGTCGGCTACCTTCGCATCACGGAGTTCGATGAGCCCACTGGCAAGCTGGTCAAGGAAACCATCGAGAAGCTGGGAGGCTCCGAGCTCAAGGGTTTGATCGTCGACTTGCGAGGCAATCCAGGCGGGGCGGTGACCGCCGCAGTCGCAACGGCGACGCTGTTTCTGAACTCCGGCGATCTTATTTTCACGGCCAAGGGGCGGAGCGCCAAGGCTGAGGAGGTGCGGGTCGAAAAATACAACCGTCCCTACACTTTCCCGCTGGCCGTTCTGGTAGACGAGAAAACCGCTAGCGCTTCCGAGATCGTCTCAGGCGCGCTTCAGGATCACGACCGCGCCACGATTCTCGGTGTTCCTACCTACGGCAAAGGCTTGGTTCAGCAGGTTTACCCTCTATCTTCGAGCGCCGGCCTCGCGCTAACTACCGCGTTTTACTACACCCCCAGCGGCCGCTCGATTCAGAAGCCGTTGAACGGCGGGCAGCTCGACGCGGCGACGGTGGTGGACAAAGGGCCCTACAAGACCGACTCAGGCCGTGAGGTGCGCGGCGGAGGCGGAATCCAGCCCGATAAGATCGTACCGCCCGAGGCTCAGAACCGGCTCCGAATCGTGCTGGACGCCTCAGGCGTCATCACCGCGTTTGCCAGCGAGTACGTGCGGGCGCACGAAATCGGAGAGGACTTCCAGGTTCCTCCCGCCGCGCTCGATGAGCTCAATGCATACGCCTCGGCGCACCAGATCCAGCCGAGTCTCGGCGAATGGCTGACGGAAAAAAATTGGATCGAAAGCCGCCTTCGGCAGGAGATCATGAACCTGAAGTTCGGAGTCGCGAAAGGCGATGAAGTTGAAATCCGCCGCGACCCCGTCGCCGCGGAGGCGCTTAAGGCGCTTCGGTGACCCGCCGGGCCTCGCGCCGCGATTGCAGGTAGTGCAGGATCATCGGCGCGACGCTCAGAATTACGATCGCTAGAACCACCTTCTCAAAATTCCGCCGCAGCGGCGGATAATTTCCGAGCGTGTACCCAGCTAAGGTCATCGAAAGCACCCAGCCCAATCCTCCCCACACGTTGAAGGAAACAAACCGGGCATAGCTCATTCGCCCCACGCCCGCCATGTAGGGCGCAAATGCCCGCACGATCGGGACGAACTTCGCATAAACCAGCGTCTTGCCGCCATGGCGTTCATAGAAAAGCTGGGTCCGCTTTACATATTCCTGCTTGAACCATCGCGAATCAGGCCGGGAAAAAATCGCCGGCCCAGTCCTGCGTCCCAGAAAATACCCGCACTGGTCTCCGATGATGGAAGCCGCCACCAGAATCGCGCAGATGCGCACGATGTCCAGTTCCCCCGCGCCCGCCACCACGCCGACCGTGAAGAGAAGGCTATCGCCCGGAAGGAACAATCCCACCAACAGACCGGTCTCCGCGAATACGACAGCGGAAAGCAGCGCATAGCCAAACCATCCAGACGCCGCGTGCGACAGCAGAGCGATCAGGCGGTCAGGGTCAGTAAGACTCTTCCAGATGTCAAGAATCGTCCCGGTCATGAAGATCGGGACGGCCTAGTTGGACGCGTTGGCCGTCGCCTGATAGGAATTGGCTAACGCGCGGATCGCCGCCTCATTCCGCTTCAGCTTGCCTTGGGCCGCGAGTTGCGCGGTGATGCTATCCAGCATCATCTCCGCGCGGTCCTTAGCCTTTTGTTGCTTGATTGCGAGCAGGATTTGATCGCGCTGCGCCGCCAGCGCGCTGGGGTCCGCTTTGATTTGCTCCAAGACCTTGGAGACTACGTACTTTCCGTTGATCTCACTGGGGCCCAGGATCGAACCGATCGGCTTGGTGAACGCGGCCTGCACGTAGCTGGCTTGACCCAATCCCTCCACCGAATCGGCCCGGCCAAAGAGGCTCGAAGTGACCACATCCAGTTTATTGGCCTTGGCGACCTTCTCCATGTCCTCGCCCTTTTCGAGCTGCGCGACGGCATCCTTTGCCTTGGACTCCGCAATAAGCTGCGCCTTGCCCAGCACGTACTTCTGACGGACCTGATCCTTGACTTCGTCAAAGGTCGAGAGCCGCGCCGGAATTCGCGCCTTCAGCACCACGACCGCCAACCGGTTGGAGGGCAGCGAGACTACTTGAGAGACGTCGTTGGGCTTCATTTGCGACAGCGTCTCATCGATCTCCGGGGCGACGCCCAGCCCCGGGATCGGTTTTCCCGCTTCTCCTTCCGGCACGGTGATGAGCTGCGCATCGTACTGCTTGGCGTCGTCGTCCGCTGAATTCGGGTTCTTTTGCAAAGCAGCGCGG
>JASHRP010000436.1 GCA_030037375.1 Bryobacteraceae bacterium
GTTCGCGTAGATCCTGATCGCTTTCTGCCGCTCAAATAGTGGCCGCGGATTTCGCGATCTCGCCGGCGCTCGCCAGCTTCTCTGCGCTCCAGCACAGCTCGATCATCTTGCGAGCCCGGGCCTCGGGCAAGATTCCGCTCGATAGATCCAGGAACTTCGCCTCCAGCGCCGAATCGGAGAGTGGATTCTCGATGCTGCCGATCACCTTCTGGACCGATTTCTCAAGCCGGCGGCCGTCCCTGAGCGTGATTGCTATTTTCACCTGAGCCTCGCCAACCGAAGGATCGACGGTCGCGGTGACTCGATCGCGCAGACCCACGATCGTAGGATCGCTCACCAGCGAGTCGCTGAATTCGCGCTCGCCGGCCGCGCCTTTCACGATCGCAATCGCAGCCGCGTAATACACGCTGAACTTGCCTTCGAGGCCCGTCTTCGGCGTCTTCTTGCCCGTCAGCTCCAGCACCAGCGGATGCACCCGCAGGTCTATTCGGTCGATCTGATCCGCCGTCAGCTTGTATTGGTTGCGAAGCTGGATGCAGCCGTCGATGGCCGGATGAACCACCACGCCGCACGCGAACGGCTTGTACGTATTGAGCGAAATTTCATAGGTCTGCCCGATGCGCTTGCTGAGTTCGGTGTAATCCCGCGACGTCGACAGCACATTCATCCACCCAGCTTTTGCTTCCAGTGGCTGATCTGAGCTGGTAAAGTTGCGCGACGCCAGAAATGCCGCCGTCAGTCCGCTGTGCGCCGCCCGCCCCGGGTGAAAGCTCTTGGTCATGGTGCCGAACATCTCTTTCAGGCCGGTGGGCTGAGTGGCCGCGATACCCAGCGCCCAGACCATCTGCTGCTCATTCAACCCCAGAAGCTTTCCTGCCGCGGCGGCCGACCCGAATACGCCCGCGGTTCCCGTGATGTGCCAACCGGCATCGTAGTGCGCCGGATATACCGAGTTGCCGATGCGGCACTCCACCTCAACTCCGAGCACCAGGGCATGCACGAAATCGCGACCCGCGATGGGCCGATATTCCGAAAGCGCGAGGATCGCCGATGCGACCGGCCCGGCGGGATGGATCACGGTCCGCAAGTGCGTATCGTCGTAATCGAAAATGTGCGCCGCGATGCCGTTGATCAACGCGGCGTTCATCACGTCCATGCGTTCCTTACGCCCAAGCAACGTCGCCTGTGCCGGACCGCTGAAAGGAGAAAGCGCGCCGACGGCGATATTGACCGTCTCATGCCGAGACCCGCCGACCGCGCAACCCGCCCAATTCAAAAGCGTCCGAGCGGCTTCTTTCCTGACCGCGGACGGGACATCGTCGAGTCTTGACGCGACTACGAAGCGGGCAAGGTTGCGCGTCGCGTTTTTCGGTTCCCCCACGGTTGCGGGCTTGGCGCCATCGTCCGCATCGGCATCAGCAGCCATGCCGGCCATTGCCATCCCCCGAATAAAATGCCGGCGGTCGAAAGACATGATCCAGCTCCTTCCGTGAGAATATCAGCAGTGATAAAATCAGTGCCTGAATTCGAGCTCGAGGGCTCTCCCCGGCTCAACCGCGAACCACTTCGAGAATAGCTCCCCGCGCAGCTTGCGCACGCGAGTCAGGTCGTCATTGGTGAACGGCCGAGGCGAATGTTCGTTAAACTCTTCAGCCGTGTAAATCACTCCTCCGGCTCGTTCCATATCGAACAATCCGACCACCCTTTCGACTTCGCCAGCCTCTTCTGGAAGCCTCCCGCGCGCTCCTTTCCCGGTGGTGTCGTCGATATCCCACCCTTCCGCGATCAACCCGTAGAAGCCTCGCTTGAAGCCCAGCGCCGATTCCACGGCGAAATGCGTCAGATCGTGCAGCGCGAAATGCGTCGCCTGGCGCTGCGTCTGCTTCTGCCATGTGATCGATCCATCGGGGCGCGTGCAGCGCAGCACGCCGCCGCCGTCGGTTCGCTTGGTGATCTGAATCCTGAGCACGCTATTAGCTTAAGATACCGATATGTCCGCTGAAGCTGTGAAAGAAACCCTAGGGAAAGACGCCGTATGGGAAGTCTACGCCATCCGTTACGCGCATCATTCGCGTCCGGCGCACGAAAACTTTTTAGGTCCGCTGCCCCCGGATCTGCACGACGGTCCGATGCCGCTCGATTACTACATCTGGGCCGTGAAATCCGGCGGCCGGGTGTTCGTGCTCGATACCGGGTTCGATGAAGCCATGGCGCGGAAACGAAAGCGCGACTTTCTGCACTGCCCCGGCGACGGCCTGAAAATGATTGGCATCGAGCCATCACGAGTGCCGGATGTGATCCTTTCCCACATGCATTACGATCACTGCGGCAATCACGGACTGTTTCCGCACGCGCGATTTCATGTGCAGGACCGCGAGATGATGTTTTCCACCGGCCGTTGGATGTGCCATCCGCATCTGCGCATGCCGTTCGATGAAGAGGATGTGGTCGCGATGGTGCGGCGGCTATTCGCCGGGCGTCTGGTCTTTCACGACGGCGACGATGAAATCGCGCCTGGGCTGACGGTGCATCATGTTGGCGGGCACTCGATGGGCTTGCAGATGTTGCGGGTTTGGACGAGGCGAGGATGGGTCGTGCTCGCGGCAGACGCAACGCACCTATACGCAAACCTGGAGCGCGGGATTCCGTATCCGATCGTCTATAACGCCGCGGACGTGATAGAGGGATACAAGCGCGCCTACGCATTGGCGGATTCGCCAGATCACGTGATCCCAGGCCACGATCCGCTGGTTCTCGAACGTTATCCGGCTCCCTCGCCGGAGCTGAAGGGCTGGGTCGCGCGGCTGGACTAATTTACGGTATTGACGGTTTTTCCCGCCGCGTCCTGCGGCGCAACTACGCTAACCGGCCTCGGCGGAATTGCCATGATTACGTCGCCCAAATCATATTTGAGCAGCACGCCCGGAATTACGCTCTCCGGAATCAGCCGGTGCAAAGGCTGGTCGAGAACCATCCGGAAGCTTGCGAGAGTATCCTCCACGGCGACCTTGCTGATACGCGAATCCAGAGCCGCAGCGTGCAGTGCCACGATGCCCATCGGGCCGCGGCCATAGAGGCTGATCGATTTTGGATCCACATCGTCGCGCGATGCCAGCCAATCGACCGCGCGAATCACATCGTCCACGCGCATCCCAACCAGTGTTTTGCCCACCAGGAACGCGCGAAGAGACAGCAGATTGAAAGTGCCGAGATATGGCGACTTGGAGCCCTCCATTCCCGGAGGCGTGGGCGTAACGCCGACGGACATGACGACGGTGCCCTGCGCGGCAAGGTCGAGCCTCATCGCGCCTTCCGGGTCAGTGGTGGCGACCAAGAACGCGGGCTTGCGGCCGGATGCTTTTGGAATCGCGGCCATCGCGGGAATCTCGCCGTTCTCTCCCTGAATCGAAAGCCTGCGCATTTGGTAGCTGCTGTGATCTTCGGCCGATGTCACCGCAGCCGGCGGCGCCTGCTTCTTCGGCCGCGCGACCGCACCCGTCAGACCCCGAATGTCTTCAGCCAGCTCGGCCGCGGCCGGATGCTTCTGCGGCAGCTTCGCGGCTTCCGCTTTGATGATTGACGGAATCGTCTCGCCTCCGAGGGACGTCGAAACCTGACCGGTCGGAGTGCACAACAAATCCGCCGGATTCTGAATCCGCAAAGGCGTAAAGGGAGCATCGCCCGCCGGCGCGTCCTTCAAATAGTGCAAGAAGAAGCCGAGGATCGCGGGCGAAATCGGACCGAGATTGCCGTGTCCTCCGGGACCGGTGATCCACTGCAGGCGATCCTCAGCGCCGTAGAGTTTGTAGAAGCGTGCGGCTTCGTCGCGAGTCTGGCGAGAGCCTTCGAAAGGAAACATATCGCTCATAGTCGAGATGATCGCGTAGGGCTTGGGCGCGAACAGCTCGACGTAATCGGCGAAGTCGAGGCCCGATTCAATAAAATGCGGAATGCTTTGCTCCGCCTCTTGAACCCCGGTGGCCGACGGCAGCAGTTCCTTGAAGGAAGTTATGTAGCAGGCCACGCCGGCAACCTTAACGCGATCGTCGAGCGCGGCAAGATACGCCGTCGACGTTCCGCCGCCGGAGCAGCCGAACGCGCCGATGCGATCCGCGTTCACGTCGCGCCGGCTGAGCAGATAGTCGATTCCGCGCATGGAATCGTTGATGAAGTAGCGCGCGATGTCTTCGCCGACCAGCATCGCGGGAACGTTGGCTTCGCCGTGCTCCCCGGTGGAACCGCCGATCGCCGATTTCTTTGTCGAGGGATCGAAGTACTGGAGCCGCTCGCCCTGGCCTAGCGGGTCGATCGCCAGCGCAATCACGCCCGAACGCGCAAAGTTCCCGCCGAAGGAGTACTGGCTCTGCTTCCCCGTCGCTTCGTGACCCGGAGCCAGCAGAACCGCCGGGAACGGTCCGTTTCCGCTCGCAGGCAGGTAAAGATTCGCCGTTACCCACAGGCCCGGAAGGCTCTCATAGGCGAGCTTTTCGATCCGGAATCCATCGCCTTGAAGCGTTCCGAATTCTTTCACGGCCATCGTTCCGTGATGCTCCGGAAGGCCGCCGATCAGCGAAAGAATCCGCTCACGAACCTCCCTCTTGCGCTTCTCGGCGTCGGCTCGCGATTGAATTCGTTTGATCGCCTGCGCGCGCTCCGCAAGCTGCTGATTCGCGATGCCGTCGAGCATCTCGATCAGCTTCTGGCGGCCGCTATTGTCGGATTGTCCCAGCGCAAGCACGACTGTTGCGGCAACCAGCGCGACAGTACGTGCGGTCTTATTCACCGGCATCGATGTCACCTCAAATGCCGATTGTATGTCAGCGCGAGGCCAGACGTGCTTTTAGATGGCTCGCTTACTGAATCACTTCGATCGGCGCCTGCCAGAAGGACGCCTTGTTGTCGTTCGGATCGAGCACCGTCACCTGGCAATCGTATTGGCCGGGTTGGAGGCTCGCAAGCGGCACAGTGAAATGAAACGGCATGATCTTAAGTAGTTGTGAGTTGCGGCCGGTGACATTGATCGGCGTGGTGACTTGAATCAGCGGAGTCTGGAAGGCCGTAGTCTGGCCCTTGTAGAGCGTGACGTAGGCGACCTTCGGACTCGGCGTATCCGCCTTCGGCTGATACGCCTCCAGGAACACGTACATGTCCTTGCTCTTGGAAAACACGCGCGTGACGCTGGGGATCATTTTCTGACCGTCTACGACCAGCGGGTTGTCCTTCTCGTTGCGATCCTTGGTCTTGAGCGCGTTGAAGACGGCGTCCTTCAGATCCTCGCGCTGGCTGCTGAGCACCACCGCGCTCGTGGGTACGCGTCGATCTTCCTTCATCAGGTTGGGAATAACGAAAGCCTGCTCGTAGGTGCCGATTCGTCCGGTCTCGGCGTCGCGCGCCAAGAACTTGATGTGATACTTTCCTGGAGTGCTGGGTAGGACTGTGAAGCTGGTCGAGTAGACAAACGGGCGCTTCGACAACTCCTGCGCGGTTGCTTCACCGAATTTGACATCCGCAAAGTCACGGATGTTTTGAAGAGTAGTGCCGTAGTCGTCCTTCACCTCGCCGATGAAGTCGAGGGTCGTGTGCTCAGCGCCGCCACGGCGCGCCAGCGCCAGCTCACGCCCCGGTATCTTGACGGTCACCGGCACGAAGTATTCCGCGCCATTGATTTGGAAGAAATCGAGCTCCATCGCGATCGTGAGATCGGTGACGGGATCGCCGGCCATCAGCGCGTCTTCAAGCTGGCGCTCCTTATCGACGGTGTTGAATTTTTTGTAGTCCTTGTCGCCGAAGTAACCTTCACGGCTCAGCTTCGCGGTCAACCCCTCGCCTACGGTGATCTTGATGCGTCGGAATTTCCCGTCCAGCTTGGTGTTGGTGGTGTTATAGCCAAGGATGTAGTAGCTTCCGATCGACCGCTCCGCGTTTTGAATCCCTTTGCCCAGGTCGTTGTTGTCGAGGAATGCCTTGCCGCCGGTGTCCGTGGCGAGTGCATACATCGTGTCCTGCGATTGCTGCAAGCGGCTGACGAAAGCTCCGGCCGTCGCACCGTTGAATAGATTGGCCGAGCTCGCGGTACGCTGGCTCGCGTCTCCCATCGGAGGAGTGGCGACGAGTCCACGGGAATCGATGGTCCAAAACTGGACGCCATTCCGCAACGCCGCATTCTCCGTCGCGTGAAGCTGCGCCTGATTGTCGACGCCGTTGAGCTGCATTCCGCTAGCGAAATAGACCAGCACCTTCTTCTCATTCAACCGGCCCAGCATCTTGGCCGCGGTCTGGAGAGCCGCAAGTTGCCGGTCCGTAGTGAAGATGTTGAACTCGCTATCGTCCTGGCCGAAGGCCGCGCCCGTATCGGATGACGCAGCGTCGCTCTGCGTATTGCCGAGCCCCTGATCCTCGCCCACGATGATGGTCTCGAGGATGCTCTGGAGCTTATCCTTGTCGTCGGTAAACTCCGACAGAACATCGACACTGGACCCGTTGTAGCGCATGATGCACATCAGATCCTCGGCGGTCATGGTCTTCGCGATAAACGTCTCTGCCGCCGATAGCGCGCGCAGTTGATCGGATTGCGGCATCGCGGTCATGTCGAAGTACAGCGCCAGGAGACGGCGGTCGCGATAGCGCAGTTGGCCCGGAGGCTCCGGCGTGATCTCCGTCCTCGTCAGTTTATCCAGCGGCGCGACCCCGTGCTGTGTATCCGTCTGCGCTACCGTATCGTTCCGGGTTTGGAGTTGGGGGCCCGGGGTGTCGGGCAGATTGTTGTATTCGAGATACGTGACGGTCTGCGGCACTCCGTCTTCGGTAACCTTGAAGTCGTCCTTGGTGAGGTTTGGCACCGGCTTGCCGTTCTTGTCCAGGACCGTGATCTCCTCGACAACTAGATTGGTCCCGGTGGTGAACGTGAATCCCTTGTCGCCGCTTCCGCCCGAAGTGTTGGTTCCGGGTGCGTTGTTTACGGGGGCGGGAGGAGGCGGGGGCGCGGGTGGTTGCTGTGCGCTGGCAGCCGCGAAAAGAATCAGGGCGAGCAAGAGACGGCGCATATTCGTACCTCGATTCTAGAACCTAAACCGGAACGTTGTGGTGAGGGCGCGCATGGCATTGGCGCCGGTCGGCAATCCAAATTGGCTGGCGCTGGTCACGTTGGGCGACCAAATCGCTACATATGAACCGTACACCACGTGATTGAGCGTGTTGGTCGAATCCACGCGAAAATCCATATTCACTTTGTCGCTGACCCGGAACGTGCGTTGCACGGAAGCGCCCAGCGAAAACTGATCGGGACCGGTGATGGACCCAACCGACGCGTTTCCAAACTGTCCCGGGGGCGGCACCGCGAACGCTGCGGGGTTCAAGGCGAGCCCGCCGGATCCCGCGTACAGCGGAGCTCCGGTAACTTCCGGACGAAGGATGTTCGGCACTGACACGCCTTCCAGCACACCCGCATAGACCGGCGTCTCGGGAAGCCCCGTGCCCCATTTGATTGGGATCACGAAGGTCCACTCCTTCAACGCGACCGCCTTCCATCCGCTCAGGAAGTTGCCTCCGCCGATTCCCATGCCGGAGGTGTATTGAATATTGAACATCGCCAGTTGCCGCTGGTCGAACGAGGACAACCCGCGTTCGCCATCCAGGTTCTGCCAATTCTGAGCAACGTTGCCGGAATCGTCGATGGACTTCGAATA
>JASHRP010000437.1 GCA_030037375.1 Bryobacteraceae bacterium
GACTGAACACCGTGGCGAAGTACCTGTTGACCGAGCCGCGGCAAGAGCGGCGCCGCGCTGTCCTGCTCATCACGGACAACGTCGGGACACGCTCCGTGCGCGAGGGCCCGGTGGTGCGCGCCTTCTGGGAAGCGGACGCGGTCGTGACCGGGCTGGAAGTCTCCGACCCCATGGCGCGGGTCGCGCGACTGATCAAGTGGGCCAGCCCCACGGCGATCGCGATCTCGCAGGGGGCCGACGGCGTGATCCGGAAAACCGGCGGTGAGATGGAAAAGACCGGGGACGCGGGGACGGCGTTCGGCGAGGCGCTGCACCGGCTTCGCACCCGCTATTCGATCTATTACGCTCCTCCGGCGGGCAAGGCCGGAGAGGAACGTCGCGTGAAGGCGACTTTAAGCCCGGCCGCGGCCAAAGCGCACCCGGATGCCAAAGTCCACGCCCGCGCCGGATACGTCATGCCGACGCCGCGGCAATAGGCTGCGTCTCGGATTCCGGAGGATCTTCCTGGTTTGGTAGGTGGAAGGAGGGTGAATGATGCGAAGGGCAGTCGGCTTGGCGGCGCTCACGTTGGGTTTGCTTCGCGGCCAGGACGGTGCGCCTGCTTTCGAGGTTGCGTCCGTGAGGCCGAGCCTCGCGCGGGGCGTGCCTCCCGCGATGCAGATCCATCCGGGAGGGTTTCGAGCGGTCCACGTTTTTCCAAGAGCGCTGATCGCGGAAGCCTACGGGGTCTGGGGAAATCTGATTTCAGGAGGACCGGCATGGATCGATTCCGAAGCGTTCGACATCGAGGGGCGCGCGGCGGGACCGGTTGACGCAGGCCAAGTAAAAGCCATGCTCCAGTCATTGTTGGCAGACCGCTTCAAGCTGAAGGCGCGCCGCGAGACTAAAGAGCTGACAGTCTCCCATATGACTATGCCGAAGCCGAGTTCAAAATTGGTTGCAGCAAAGGACCCGGAAGGTCCGGCGGGAGTTCGCTGGTCGCCGCTGATGGCGCTGGTGCGAAGATCTTCCATGGCGGATATCGCGCGGATGCTGCAGAGCGCTGTGGGACACACGGTGATCGATGAGACGGGGATTGCAGGGGAGTTCGACATTGAGGTCGAGACGACGCCGGAGGCTCCGTTCAAGTCCGTGGCGGATGCGATTCTCGCGGTGCCGCGGCAGGTTGGCTTGAAGCTGGAGACCGGAAAAGGCCCGGTGGAAACGATTGTAATTGCGAGCATGGAGAGACCTGAAGGGAATTAAGGTCACGACAAGGCGGTCTTGTACAGGGCGATGAGTTTGGTGAAGGCTCGGCCGGCTTCGGGCGCGTGAGGCGGGCGGCGTTGCGTTGATGAACGGCTTCCATGCGGGGCGCGTAGCGCGGATGGCGTCGTTCATGGCACGAATTACCCTAGAAGCTTCAATCGGCGGAGATCATCTTCGGTCCACCGTGCATTTTCGATCATGCTCTTGAGCGTTTTGCGGTTGAAGGCGCCTCCGCCGCCATGAAAAGCGACGACCACTCGCCGGCCATCGGAGTGATAAAACACTTGGTGGGAACCGCCGGAGCGATCGAGAGCGAAACCGTCGCGGACAAGGGCCGAAATGAGCTCCCGTGCGGTGAGATTACGAAGGAGGGCGTAGTTTAGACCCACGGATCAGACCGTGATTGCAACGCGGGGCTCGATCGTTACCTCCACCTGGTCCGCGGGTTCCTCCGGGATGGGTTCACCGTGTTCAATCATGCTCTCCACCACGAGATGGATGACGTGATCGATATTCTTGAGCGCCTCAGCTTCGGTTGGGCCCCAAGTGGCCGCACCCTGATTCTTAAGCGCAGGGCAATATACGTGCCATCCAGAAGGATTCCCATCGAAATCCTCGTCTCGTTCCATGACCACTTTGAAGCTGTACGTCTTCATATCCGGTTATGGTCGCCTTCAGTGTACGGGAGATCGAGCAGCCGGTCAAACGCGGGGTCACGGGACATCACCCCAGGGCGGCTTTGTACAGCGCGATGAGTTTGGTGAAGGCGCGGTCCGCTTCGGCTTGGTCGTAGATGGGTTTGCCTTCGTGCTTGGGCATGTCGGAGACGCACCAGCCGTGGAGGCAGCCGGAGTACACTTCGATTTCAGCGGGGACGTGGGCGGAGGCGAAGGACTCCTTCAATTTGTCCTTGGCGTCGGGCTGAGTGGCGTCGTCATTGGCGGCGATGGCGATGTACATCCGCGACTTCATTTTGGGGATGAGCAGGTGCGGGCTGGAGGGGTCGGCGGTGACCATGCCGCCAGCGTGGAATGTGGCTCCGGCTCCGAGGCGAGAAGGGATGGCCGCGCAGGTGCGCATCACGAGAGCTCCACCCATGCAGTAGCCCTGGGCTCCGATTTTCTTTGAAGTATCGACCTCCTTTTGCGAATCGAGAAAGGAAACAAAAGCGGCGGCATCTGTTTCAGCGGCTCCGGAGGCTTTGATGGAGTCCATGGGGGGCATGATCTTGCCGCGGTCCTTGGCGAAGTCGAAATTAGAGGCGTCGGTGAAGGGGCTCTTGACCAGGCGGTAGAAGGGATTCGGCACAAGGACGCAGAAACCTTCGGCGGCGACGCGAGCGCCAAGCTCGCGCATGGAGGGACGGAGGCCGAAGGCGTCGGGCCAAAGGATGACACCGGGATGGGAACCGGAATCGGGATAGATGAAGGCGGCGTCGCAGACGCCATCGGCGGTTTTGATATCGACATCACGAGCAATGACTTGGCTCATAAAGGCTCCTTCGAAAAGAAGTGTAGCAATTTTTCTCCCCTTGACATCCTAATGGGGCGCGGGCATACTTCCCATAGAGTATCTAATGGAGGTGCGACATGCGCATTGGTGTATTCCTGTTGGTTTGGTCCGCGGCTGGATTCGGGCAGGGTGCAAGATTTGAAGCCGCGGACGCGCATGCGAGCCCGAGAACGCTACATCCGGCGATGAGGATGGGAGTGCTGGGACCGGATGTTTATCAACTCAGGACGGCAACGATGGTGGACCTGATCGCAGCAGCGTACGGCGTGGACGCGGACAAGGTGATCGGCGGACCAAGCTGGTTGGATATGGACCGGTTCGATGTAATCGCGAGGGCTCCGGCGGGATCGCCGCAGCAGGCCGTGAGAATGATGCTACAGGCGCTGCTGGCGGATCGCTTCGCGCTGGCGGTGCATCCGGATTCGCGGCCGATGGCGGCTTACGTGTTGTCGGCAGGAAATGGGAAACCGAAGCTGAAGGAGTCCGACGGAGTGGGGCCGGCGGGGTGCCAGAGGGAGCCTGGCGAGGGTGCGTCGATTCGCTGCCACGGGTTGAGCATGGACGCGTTTGTGCAGCAGTTGCGGGCGATGGCGGGAGATTATTTGGAGAGTCCGGTGGTGGATGGGACGAAGCTCACGGGGACTTGGGATTTTTCGCTCAAATGGACGCCGCGAGGAAATTTGGCTGCGGCGGGAGGAGACGGGATCACGATATTCGATGCGGTGGAGAATCAGCTCGGGTTGAAGCTCGAGGCGAAGAAGGCTCCGGCGCAGGTGCTGGTGGTGGATCGAGTGAACCGGCAGCCGTCGGCGAATCCGGCGGAGGCCGCTTCTCTGCCCCGGCCTTCGGCGCCGAGATTCGAGGTCGCGACGATCAAGCCGACGGATCCGCAGTTTGGCGGCGTGACGGTTCAGACGCCGCCCAACGGACAAGTGCAGATTCAAGGGCTAACGATGAGCTACCTGATCCAGACGATCTGGTTTTTGACTCCGGAGATGATCGTGGGAGCGCCGAAGTGGTTCGATACGGACCGCTGGGATATCACGGCGAAGGTGGCGGCGCCGGCGGGAGGGACGCCACGGACGGATATGGATTCGCTGATTGCGATGACGCGGACGCTACTAGAAGAGCGGTTCCAGTTGAAAACGCACTTCGAGGAACGGGTAGTGCCGGCGTATACGCTGACGGCGGTGAAGCCGAAGATGCAGCGCGCGGACGCGGCGGAGCGGACGGGATGCAAGGAGGGTCCGGGTGCTGATGGAAAAGATCCGAGGGTGACGAATCCGGCTCGGTCAAGGCTGGTGACGTGCAGGAACATGACGATGGGGGAGTTCGCGGAGATGCTGCCGAATCTCGCGAACGCATTGAACCAGTTGAATGGTGTGATCCGGTCGGCGGTGATGGATGCGACAGGCTTGGAAGGACG
>JASHRP010000438.1 GCA_030037375.1 Bryobacteraceae bacterium
CTAGGGCGAACATTACGCAATTCGCGCCCACGCCGATTCCAAGCGAGAGCATCGCCGCGATCGTGAACCCAGGGCTTTTCGCGAACGCGCGTGCGCCGTACACGATGTCGCGCCAGAAGTCTTCGAGCCATTGAATTTGCCAGGCGCTTCTTGAATCCTCACACGCGCGCGCAGCAGGCCCGAACTCGCGCCGCGCGCGATCCATCGCGTCTTTCGCGGTCAGTCCTTGGCCGCGAAGTTCCTCCGCGCGCGCCTCCAGATGAAACCGCACTTCATCGTCGAGTTCCTCATCGAACCGCCGCCGCCGTCCCAGATAGCCGGCGCGCCGCATTAATTCGTGAAGCAAGTTCATGGTCATTGCTCTGCCACCACGATCTACTCCGCCCGAAGCGCCACATTCGGATCCACCCTCGCCGCTCGCCGGGCCGGCAACCATGCCGCCAGAATCGTCACCGCGAACACGGCGATCACCAGAATCGCCAAGGCGTGATAGTTGAAACCCGAATCGGGCCCGAATCCCGCGTTGAAGTTGATTTGGTTGCCGCCATTCGGTTCCGGCGGCTTGGCGTCGCCGCCTCCATTCGGATCGCCCATGAACGCTAGCA
This sequence comes from Bryobacteraceae bacterium, assembly GCA_030037375.1. Lineage (GTDB taxonomy): Bacteria > Acidobacteriota > Terriglobia > Bryobacterales > Bryobacteraceae > Palsa-187. The sequence continues at coordinate 606 of JASHRP010000438.1, forward strand.
TCAGCTTCATCACTCCGTAATTCAGCGCCATCCCCCCGACGACTCCGAAGAGGGCAAGAGCGACCCCCTGCCGCAGTACCATCCGCACAACCGCTCCCGCGCGAGCTCCTAACGCCATGCGAATCCCGATCTCGCGCGTCCGCGAGCTCACCTCGTAAGCCAGCAATCCGTACAACCCCACCAGCGCGAGCAACAGCGCCAGCACACCCATCGCGCCGAATGTGTTCAATCCCAACCACACAGCTCGCATAATCAGCGCGAAGAACGGTTGAACCGCATGCGAATCCGGAATCGCTTGATCCGGATCGAGCTCGTGAATGATTCGTCGAATCGTCTCCGCGGGCGCCTGCGGATTCCCGGTCGAGCGAACCGCAAGCCGCACATCGTGATCCTCCGCAGCCCCGAACGGAAGGAAGATGATATCCATCGGCGGCGTGCCGAAAGCCATGAAGCGGTCAATCTTCGCGACACCGATCACATCGACCCATTGCCCGGTATTCAGGCGAATCCGGTTGCCCACCGCATTCTGCCCCGGCCAATACCGCTTCGCCAGCACCTCATTCACGATCGCGACGGAGGGCTTGTCCGAGATGTCCGCCCGCTGAAACACTCTCCCTTGTGCCACCGGAATGCCCAGCGTTTCGAAGAACTCGTCGTCGCCCCAGACGCCCGACGTGCGGACATCGTCATGCGCCAGCGGACTATCGGGACGAATCACCGCAACATCCTGACGCAGCAATGTTGCAGCCCTCACCGCGGTGGCGTGCCGCGTGCGGGCGACCAAATCCCTTAGAAACTGCTGCGCGCGAGCGTCTTTGAAATGCACCGTGGCTGGGTCGAAATCGATGGCGAGAAGATGCTCCACCTGAAATCCGGGATTGCGAACCGTGGAGACGAAGCCTTTGTAAACGCCGCTGTATAAGATCGACGTCACGGTTAAGACCAACAGCGCGATCGCGACCTGTCCCACAACCAGGACGCTTCTGCCCCGGATCAGCCGGCCCATCCGGCCGCGCCGCTTCGGCGCGGGGCCTTTGATAACGGTCACCAGGTCGGCTCGAGTGGTTTGGAACGCGGGCATCAATCCGAATAGGATCACGCTCAACATAGCGACAACGATTCCAAACGCGAGCAGCCGCGGATCGAGTACGGCGGGAAGCCAGATCGTCAGGCGCGGATCGAACTGAAGTGCTACTTGCTTTGCCAAAGCGATCGGAATGTAGCCGATCACCATCCCGGCCAAGCCGCCTCCGAGGCCTAACAGCAGGCTCTCCGTTAACAACTGGCGGATCAGCCGAGGCCGTCCCGCGCCGATGGCCAGCCGCATCGCGATCTCCTGCGCCCGCGCCGGCGCGCGGCTGGTCAGCAAGCCCGCGACGTTGGCGCAGGCGATCAGCAGAATCAACCCCGCGAGCGTCATTTCGAATACGCCCATCGACATGCCCCCTTGCGCCGCGCGGGCTTCGAAGGCCGTCCGCACCATCATGCTCCGGTCGCGATTCGTAGCGGGATACTCGCGTGCCAATGTGCCCGCGATCGTCGCCGCTTCCGCGCGAGCCCTCGCGAGCGGCACGCCGGGCTTCAGCCGCCCGAACACCGTGAGCGATCGCTGCCCGCGATTCTCGAGCAGATCCGCAGCGTTGCCCAGCCGCCGCCACGCGCCCATCGGGACAAAGAAGCAGTTGTAATCGTCCGTGAGCGAATCGTCCAGATCGGAGAACCACGGCGGCATCACTCCTATAACCGTGAAGTCGATTCCGTCGATGCGCGCCGGCTTCCCGACAATCTCCGCGTCCAGCCCGAAGTGATCCTGCCAGCACTGATGACTCAAGACCACAACTGAGTCCTTGCCGGGCCTCCGCTCTTCTTCGGGAAGAAACGTGCGGCCCATGGCGGGCTTGATGCCGATCATTTCGAAGAAATTGCTGGTCACCAATTTCCCGTCTTCCACGCGAGGCTCCGCGCCCGAGCGCGAAGCTAGGCCGGTGGACACGGCCGTGAATGCGGCGAGTCCCTCGAAGCTCTGGCTCCGATCCCGAAGCGCGACGTAGTCGGGATATGAAAGGGTCTCGGAATTTCCTTCCTTAGCCGTCGCGATGACGTTTACTAGCTCATTCGGCCGAGGAATCTTAGGCGGCCGCAGCCACGTCATGTCCACCACCGTGAACATCGCGTAATTCGCGCCCACGCCGATTCCGAGCGAAAGAATCGCGACTGCGGTGAAGCCGGGATTCTTGGCAAAAGCACGCGCGCCGTAAACCAGATCGCGCCAGAAATCTTCAATCCACTGATACTGCCAGGCGGCTCGCGACTCCTCTTGCATCCGCGCCCGCGGCCCGAACTCGCGGCGTGCACGATTCATCGCTTCTTGCGCCGTCAACCCTTCGCGTTGAAGTTCCTCCGCCCGAGCCTCCAGATGAAACCGCACTTCATCGTCGAGTTCCTTCTCGAATTGCCGCCGCCGTCCCAGATAGCTGGCGCGCCGCATTAATTCGTCTAGCAGGTTCATGCTCATTGCTCGATCGCCACGATCTTCGATTCGGCGTTGAACTTCTTGTGATCGGCGAAGCGCTGAACCACGTTGCCTCTACCCCGGAACAACAGAATCCGCGCTCCGATGTGGATTTCCGTATACGACGGCAGCCACACCTCGTCGTTCACGATCACTTTCTCGGACGTGATCTTTTGAGCCCCAATCGGCAGCGATAGCGCCGCGGCTGCCAAGAGCGCTGGAAGCGCCTTCATGCGGTCCTCAGTACGTTTTGAATCGCGCGCACCATGCGGTCGAAGTCGTCCGTCTCCTGCGCGAGCTGCTTGCGCCCTTCCTGCGTCAGCCGGTAAAACCGCGCCTTGCGATTGTTCTCCGAGATCCCCCACTCCGCCGCGAGCCATCCCTTCACCAGCATCCGATTCAGCGCCGGATACAGGGACCCGTCTTCGATCTCAAGCCCCTCCTCCGAGGCTTCCTTGATCCGCTTCGCGATTGCATAACCGTGCAGCGGCCCGCCGCGCAGCGTTCGCAGAATCAGCAAATAAAGAGTTCCCGGCAACAGTTCGGGATTGGCAAAGGATCTCTGTCCCATGGTTACTCCGGCTCCGGCACAAATCTTTCCGCGTGATCGATCACCACCACCGGCAGCGGTACTTTCTTTTCCCTAAGCTTCAGTCCAATCTTTTCGATCGCTCCGAAGATCGTGATGCCGCCCTTATCCACGTTCCGAAGTGAGGAAAAATCCAGGCGAAAATCGTACGCGCCCGCAAGGCCGATCTGATCCACCACTGTCTTGTCGATATAGCCACGGCCAATTTCGGAGCCCAACTTTTCGGCGAAATCCGCCATGGTCACATTCGTGCACGCAAGGTGCTGGTTTGAATAATCGTTGCCCAGCGCCCTCACGCGATTGCACTCCGCGTCGCCCTTTCCACTGGACTTCGCCATCTTGGGTCCTCCCTTGGCGATACTCAATACGAACGCGCCCTGGACCCTTTGCTCTCTGTGGACTCTCATCTTGAACTGCTCCAGGATCAGCGACTGGGTCATCAGCATCACGGTTTCGTCCGAGCTTTCGGGCGGAGCCTTGCCGACGATGTCGAAACGATCGGAATCGAACCAGCCCGGAGCTCCGAGAATCGCGTCTCGGCGAACGTGAAAAGCGTCTTGAAATAGCGCGCTCAGCGAAATGTTCCGCACCGAAAATAACCCGCTCGGGCTAAAGTCAAAATCGACGTCTCCCGCCCCGGACTTATTCAACCTGACCTCCGCAACATCGAACTTCGGAGGCTCAGGAGCAGTCTGGCCCCGCGCGACCGCGCACACTACCAGCGCGGCGCTGAACCCGAAGATCCTTCGCGAGACCCGCCGAAATACTAGCCGCCTCACTTCCCTGTCCAGACTAGATATAGTCCAGACATGGGAACAAGTCAAGAGCCATTTTGCGGCATCTCGCTAAAACCTTCTGATAAGATGGCAGGGCGATGAGCGTAGCCAAACCAGCAAAGTTTCAAAGCCGCGTGGAACGGGATCTTTTGGGCGATTTCGTTCACGTTGTCGAAGCCGCCGCCATCGCTTCGGCGCGCACCATGGGTCAGGGCGACGCCGACGCCGCCGACCAAGCCGCGGTCCAAGCGATGCGCCAAGCCTTCGAAGGCGTGGAAATGGCCGGAACCATCGTCATCGGTGAAGGCGAGCGCGACGAAGCTCCCATGCTATACATCGGGGAGCCGGTCGGCGCCAAGGCGCCGGCGGGCGTCG
>JASHRP010000439.1 GCA_030037375.1 Bryobacteraceae bacterium
TTGTTCATCACCTCCTGCGCCACCAGCGCCGCGGCGTTGTTGTAGGGCACACCAGCGGCCTTGGCCAGCGAATTCGCCAGGTTGTAGACCTCCATCGCATTCTGCTGCCAAGTGATTCCCGAGAGAGGATCCCTGTAGTTCTCGTCCGGCGTGTAGACATCGCCTTGCATCAGCAGGCGGCGCGAGAGCCGTCCGACGTATCCGACTTCCATGGCGACTTTACCCGGCAATTCGCGCGAGTAGGCGGCGTTAAGCATGATCGAATACGGCGTTTTCAAGTCCGGCGAGATTCCCAGGAACGTGCCGGTAATCGCCGCGATCGCCGGAGGAGTGTACGGAAAACCGCCCGTAGCCGGCGCGGGAAGAGCGGGATATGTTCCTGTGAATCGCGGTGAGGTCGTGAAGCTGTAGGAGTCCGGGAAATTGGTCGGGTCCGACAAACCCAGCGAACCGTATTGGTCGTAATTCACCACCAGATCGTTTCCGAATTGATCGTAAGCGATCGCTCCGCCGAGGCGGAACGCGCCATTTTTTCCGAACATTTTTCCGATCAATCCGGAATGGTCCGTTGGCGCATAAGCCAGGCCAAATCGGGGCGCGAAGTTAGCGTTGTCGGGAGCCCACCAGGAGGGTTTTCCGTTGACAGGACCATTCAGGGCGTAGCTGAGCGTGAAGTCCGACATTTGATTCGCCGGAATGCCCAGAAGCTGCGCGCCATTACGCTGCGCGAAATATTCATTCAACGGCACTGTCGTGTCCACCTGAAGGCCATTGGCCTCGTAAGGCGGACGGAAGTTCTCGTAGCGAAGCCCGTAGGTGAGAGTGAGCTCGCGCGTCGCGTGGTAGGTGTCGCCCACATAACCGGCGTAGGAATTCTCCACGAACTCGCGCTGCTGTGGGGTCCCTTGCGGAAGCACTTGACCGTTCTTGTTGTACTGATACGTCACGAAGACATCGTTCAAAATACCCAGCAATGTGGCAGCGGCGTTGGTTACCGCCGTTGGATTCGCGAGCTGCACATTGGAGTTCGCGCCGACCAAATAATTCTGGACCGACGTATCGATATCCTCGCCCAGTCCGATCAACTCCGTCGCGCCGTAGGCGTAGAGCGGAAAGGCATTCGTGAACGAAGAGGTGTAGTTCCGGTTGTAGCGGAAGTTCAGACCGGACGTGACCGTGTGTTTTCCTTTGGTCCAAGTGACATCGTCCAGGATGTTGTTAAGCGGATTGACCCGTCCCTTTGCCCGAGCGGCCCAGTTCTGGAGCGGAGACAATGCCGTCGGCTCGAATTGAAATCCCGTTCCAGAAACACCAGAGAGATTTTCATCGAGTCGCGTGAGTCCGTAGGTAAGCGAATTGATCAGAGTTGGGCTAAGGATCGCCGTGTAGTGCAACGAGATCCCCTTATTGTTGTCGCGCTCGATCGAAGCGGGGCCTTGCCCCGGGAACTCGGCGAGAATCTGATCGATCGTATTGTCGCCTAGCGTTCCTCGGATGCTGAGGTTGTGCTTGCCGGCGTTATCCAGCTTGTAATCCAGCTTCGCCACCCACGACATGTCATTCAACTTGTCCGGCGCGTTAAAGCGATAGCCACTAAAATTCAGTCCGCCATCCTGGCCGAACGCTGGATCGTTACCCACGGGATACTGGTTCAGGATCTTCTGGTAAGGGATGTTCAGTCCGATTCCTAGCGGATCGATCTGCGGCAACTGCGACGGTCCAATCTGCTGCACGCTGCCATCGGTCAGTTGAACTTGGAGAATGCCCTGCTTCAGGGTCTCTGACGGGACGGCGCGCACTTGTGCAACGCTGCTCGAATCGATGCGCTGCTCCCAGTTGACGAAATAGAACACCTTGTCCTTCTTGATCGGACCGCCGATGGATGCTCCGAACTGATTGCGCACCAACTGCTGCACCGGCACGCCGGATTGGTTGTTGAACCAGGTGTTGGCGGAGGTCGCGGTATTGCGGTTGTACTCGTACAACGAGCCATGCAACTGATTGGTCCCGCCCTTGGTCACCAGCACCACCTGGCCGCCGGAGGAACGGCCCTCCGAGACGCCTTCCCCGCCGACGGTTACGCGGAACTCTTGCACCGAATCGAGCGGAATCGGCAGCACGGAGTTGAACCCCGCGTTCGCATTGTTGTTGTTGCCATTCACACCCTGATAGGTGTTGCCGGTGGTAGTGTTCTGAGCCACCAGGCCGGCGTTCTGATTGTCGTTGACATCCACGCCATCCAGGGTGATGTTGTTCGAATCGCGGCGCGCTCCCATTACTTCGCCGTTCGTCGTCACGCCTGGTTGAAGGCTCAGGAGTTGAACCACGTTCCTGGTCTCGAGCGGGAGCTCGCGCACCTGCTGTTCGGAAAACGCATTCCCGACCGACGCGTCAACGGTATTAATCGTCGATGCCTCGGCCGCAACATCCACTGTTTCCGAGGTCTTGCCCAACTCCATGCGCAAGTCCAACGTCGCGGGCGTATTCACTAACAGTTGCACGCCGGTTCTGGTCAGCGAGGTAAAGCCGACCTTCTCGGCAACAACCTTATAGGTCCCGGGCGCGAGCTGGAGGAACTGATATTCGCCGTCCGCGTTGGTGGTTGCCGCTCGAGTAAATCCGTTGGCCGCATCGCTGAGCGTCACAATGGCTCCGGCGATGACCCCGCCTTGCGGGTCGGTCACCCGGCCGCGAAGCAGCGTTGTCGACTGAGAAAAGGCCTGGAAAGACCCGGCCGTCAAGAGCAGAGAAAAGAAGACACTTCGGACGCCACGTTGCATGGTCATGGCCGCAACTCCTGTGTTCGAAAGTTGGGATTTGCGAGGGACAGGCTCGCGGTTAGTGGCGGTACATCCCGTTACGACGTGGAGCCTGACGGCTCGATGCACCAGAGACGGCTACCAACCTGTCATGGGTTAGTGTGTTCGATTATCCGGTTCGAAGAGTTGGTTGTCAATGCCCTCTCTCATAAAATTTTTATATCCATCCGAAACAGCTTACCAAATTCTAAGTTATTCCAAATTCAGGATTTTATGGAGCTATTTTTCCTGGAGTTTTTCTATTTTCAGGATTGCTTTACGCGATCGGCAGAGTGATCGTGAACACCGATCCCTTGCCGATTTGGCTGGTGGCGGACACACCGCCGTTCATCCGCTCCACGATGTGCCGGACAATCGATAATCCTAATCCCGTGCCGCCTACTTGCCGCGACCGGGCCTTGTCCACGCGATAGAAGCGCTCGAAGATCCGCGGCAGATCGCGCGAAGGTATCCCAACCCCGGTATCCGAAACCAGAATCCCGATGGTCGAGCCGTTGCGTTTCGTCTCGACGCGCACCTTGCCCTCGGGCCGGTTGAACTTTACCGCGTTCGCCAGCAGATTCACCAAGGCCTGCTCCAGCCGATACCGCGATCCCATCACCACCAGGTTGTCGATCGGACCTCTTTCCACCGAAACGCCCCGCAACGCGGCTTCCGCCGCAATGGTCGAGAGCGCGCTGTCGATCGCCTCGCCCACTGGCACCTGCTCGGTATTGTGAACCTGCTCCCGGGTTTGCAGCTCCGACAGTGTCAGCAGGTCCGCGGCGATGCTATTCAGCCGGATCGCGTTCGACCGGATGATTTCGAGAAACCGCCGGTTGTTGGCCTGATCGTCGATCGCTCCGTCCAGCAGCGTCTCCGCATAGCCCGCGATGGCCGCCAGC
>JASHRP010000440.1 GCA_030037375.1 Bryobacteraceae bacterium
GCCGCGCTAATGCGATACGCGAAGCCGATCAGGATAAAAAACGCCGCCACTCCGAGCACGGCGAAGAGATAGTACATCCCGTTGCCCGGCAGCGGACGGACCCAAGAAAATCCGAAATAGGTGAAGTGGAAGGGGAGGCGGATGTATTCGAACGGAATCCATCCGGTAGTGAAGTAGCGGATAACGTCCACCAGCAAAATGCCGCCGAACATGATCCGGAAGTACACCAGGGATGCAATGTCGACGGGCGCGAAAAGCCGTTCAGTCCAGCTTCGAGATGCCGCGGCCATAGGAGCGGGCGCCACGCGGGAATGCTATCACTGTTGAGGAGAAAACAGCAAGAAAAAAAGCCGTATCTTAACGCGCCGCAGCTACCTCGCCAGGAGGAGCTGTGGCCGGCGAGACTCCGCTAGGAGGAGGCGGTGCCGGAGGGCTGTCTGGAGCGGGCGCCTTAGTCAGGAACGCCCGGCACCAGATCAGCAGGGCACCCAAATGAACAAGCATCCTGAAGGAGTCAACAGACTCCCGGTTGTCAGCCGTGATCCAACGGCGGACGCCCCACGCGATGGCGGCGCTAGTCGTCGCAAGTCCGAGTCCGATGCTAAGTGTCACCAGTCGCCTATCGCGGCTGCGCCGGTTCATCAGAAGCGCGGTCCATAGAACCAGAGTCATGATGGCCGCCCCAAAGTTTAGGATTTGGCTTGCGTGATTAAACCACTGGCTGGTGAAAGAGCCGTGCTTCGCGCTGTGGTGCGCCGGAAGCAGGGCAAACGGCAGCGCCAAAACGGCTATCCCGATCGCTCCTAGCGCCTTTTGAGCCTTGGCCCGCATCGCGGTGTTGCCCAAAGCCTGGTACGTCAGGGCAATGATCACCAGGAACAGGAGGACATCCAGAGCGATCTGATCGGTCCACCAAACTTGCCGGTACGAAGCGCTTCGAAATCCGAGCTTGTGCTCGGCAACCCTTTCTAGCACATCGGCCGCGACAGCACCCGCAATGTATATTGAAAAAACCGTGTACTTACGGAAGGCACCCCACCAGACAAGAAGGACCAGCAGGACTACTTGGAGGGCTGTGTCGCAGCCGTTGAGGACGTTCGCTATGAAAGTCACACCTCAGCTCCTGAGCAGCCATGCCACCGCAGGAGCTGAGATCGATTAATGCTGCTCCGATAATTACGGACGAGCGGACGAGATGACTTGGACGGATGCCACCCGGACATTCCCGGTATCATCGTCGTCGTCTGGCGGAACCGGCGTGCCAGCGATCTTAACGTTTCCCGTATCGTCGTCATCATCGGGGGGAACCGGCGTTCCAGCTATCTGGACATTTCCAGTGTCATCATCATCATCGGGCGGAACGGGCGTACCCGCTAGGGTCTTTCCGCTCGGAGTTGTGGTTTTCGAGACGGAGCCGTGGAACGCCGTGGCGCTAAGTGTTAGCGCCAAAACAAAGATCAGGGAGAGGGTCGCACAGAGTGCGAGTAAGTTTCTTGTTTTCATGGTCGCAGTAAACCAGCCTTTACCGTTCCCTCCGATTTTTGCTCGACTTAAGTCGGCTAAAGGGAACAATCTAATGGTACTAAGGCGTTTCACCCTGGAAATGGTAGGATTTCCCCTTAGTGATCCCCTTGACAAAGTAGCGTGCCCGCGACAGACTCGGGTATGGACGACTGGGTCCAAATCGCGAGGGAGTTTCGCGATGAGGCAGCCTGCATGCAACTCGTCGAAAGGTTGCGATGGCCGAAGGGCGTGCGCTGCATCCGGTGCGGCGGAGAAGCAGCCCAGTTCGTATCCCGCAGCTCCGCAAGAATACGATACGAATGCCGTGGCCGGGATTGCCGATATCAGTTTGGCCCCGCCACCGGCACCCTATTTCACAAGTCGCGTGTTCCTCTGCAGAAATGGTTTTATGCGATCGCCCTTGCGCTGACAGCGGAAGAGGGCGTGAGCGTGCGAGAGGTGCAGCGTGAGTTAAGAGTCAGTTACAAGACCGCTTGGTATCTGTGCCATCGCATCCGCGCGGCGTCGCGTCCGGCCGTACAACTCATTCCTGACGGAGGCCCACGACCGGATCGAGACGCGCAGCACGGAAAGCTGGAATGACGCAGGCTGCGGCGGCGGACACGACCACGAGGGAAATCGCCAACATGAATACCCCGGAATTGCCGGGAGCCAACCCCGTGAACGCCGACCGCAGTAGGCGCACAGAAGCAATCGCGCCCAGAATCCCGGCTGCCGTTCCGAGAATGACCGGCCGCATTCCTTGGCCGAAGATCAAAGCTACGACGTGAGGAGGCGCCGCTCCGATCGCCATTCGAATGCCTATCTCTCTCGCACGCTTCGACGTTGCGTGCGAAACCACGCCGTAAACGCCGGTCGCCGCCAGCAGCAGAGCCAGAATTCCGGTGAGCGAAAGCGCGGAGAAAACGAAGCGGCGATCCGCGATGGAATCGCCGATCAGCGTCGATAAGGTCGCACTCAGGAGCACAGGTTGATTCGGGTCGGCTGCCGCAACAGCCCGACGGATCTCTTGCGCCATCCGGGCCGTGGGATGCGAAGCGCGCACGACCAAGAAATCTGCGCTTTCGAACGCTCTCCCTGTTAGATAAACCGATGGCCGAGGATCCTCGTCAAGGGAGGCGTGACGGATGCTCGAAACGACGCCGACGACGTCGTACCAGGTTGGCGTGCGATTCGGTCCGCAGTAGACGCAAATCCGGCGGCCGACGGCATCGCCGCCGGGCCACAAGGATCGCGCGGCGATCTCGTCCACGATGGCTACGGTGCGATGCGCGGTTACATCTTCGTCGCGAAACCAACGCCCGGCGATCAATCTCACTTCCATGGTTTGCAAATATTCCGCGCTGACGAAATCCGTTTCCATGGCCCGGCCATCGTCCCGCGAATCCGCCACGGGATCGGCGGTAACCACTAGGGCATGATTCTCGCCGCTGAAAGGGAGCGCGTCCACAGTGCCTGCGGATTCAACTCCTGGAATCGTCTTGACTGCATCCAGAATCCGCGGCCACAGCGTGGCGCGGCTCTCGGGCGTCGGGTATTGACCGCCGGAAGGCACGATGATCGACGCCAGTAGGTGAGGCGAATCGAAGCCCGTATCGGCGCGAAGCAATCCGGTCAGCGTCGAGGCGAGTAAGCTGCCCGTGACTACCAGAATTACCGCGAATGCGGCTTCGGCGCCGACCAGATAGGATCGCAATCCGCCGCCATTCCCCGATTCGCGCAGTCTCTGGTTTGGGTCACGCGCGGAAGCGCGAAACGCGGGCAGCGCACCGAAGACAGCTCCATTGATCAACGAGACGGCGATGGTGAAGACAAGCACCCATGCGTCCGCGCGCGCTGACGCAAGGCGGGGAATGCTCATCGGGGCGAACTCGGGCAACACCAGCCAAGCCATCGCCGCGAGGAGAAATCCGGCCAGCCCGCCAATCGTTGCCAGAATCATGCTCTCGCTGATAAGTTGGCGAACGATCGCCGCCCGGTCCGCGCCGGCGGCAAAACGAATCGCGAACTCCCGTTGCCGCGCCAGGCCGCGGGCTAGCAGAAGATTCGCTACGTTGGCGCAACCGATCAGCATAAACATCGCGGCAGCGCCCACAGCGATCCACAGGGCGGATCGCGAGATCCCGAGGTTGCGCTCGACCAAAGGCAACGCCCGCATCGAGCGAGCTTTATTTGACGCCGGATGCTCACGCGCCAGCTCCGCGCTGATGCTCGCGAGTTCCTGAGAGGCGTGAGCCGCGGTAACGCCGGGCCGCAGACGAGCAACCGCACCGTAACCAAAGTCTTCGCGATTTTGCAGCAACTCCGGCTTGGGGCGAACAGCGGGCGCGGCCCAGAACTCGATGTAGGGCGATGGAGTGCGCACGGTGGTGGCCAGGCGCATCGGAAAATTGAATGCCGGCGGCATCACTCCCACCACCTTGCAGGCGTGTCCGCTCATTTGAACGGAGCGCCCCACGATCGCGCGGTCGGAGTTAAATCGGCGCGCCCAGAGCCCATAACTTAGCTCGATTACGCAGGCTCCCTTAGGCTGGTCCTCCTCCGGAAGAATGTTGCGTCCGAGCATAGGCGCTACGCCGAGCGTTTCGAAAAGGCTCGCCGAGACAGTCAAGCCGTAGAGCGCTTCCGGAAGAGCCCCCGAATCTCCGGCCAGATTGAAGACCGCGTAACCGTACGTGCCCCACGAGGCAAATGCGCTTGTCCCGCGCGCAGCGTCTTGCATGTCGCTCCATGAAACCCAATCGCTATGCGGATCGGCGCGAACATCGTCAGTGCGTATCTGTACAAGTTCGGACGGCTTCGCGTAAGGGAATGGCTCGATCAGCACCGCTTTCACCGCGGCGAAGACCGCCGCGGTTGCGCCGGTTCCGATCGCGATCGAGACCAGAGCCACGGCTGTAAGCCCGGGACTCTGGCGCATCTGCCGGAGGAACTGGCGCGAATTCGCGAACATGCATCCCAGACGCGCCGCTTGCGCGTGTGGTTGCGCGGGAATGTCCGTCAATCCTCAGGTGTTCTTAAGGATCGCGTGTTATTCTAGGCCACTTTGAGAACCGCTTCCCGAATCCTGCTGCTGAACCTTATCCCCTTGGCTTGTGTTCATGCTCAAGGGAATTACGAAATCCAGGTGTACGGTTCGGAGACACAAGATCCCGGGACCACCATGGTGGAGTTGCACAGCAACTTCACCTTCGAAGGCAGCAAGGGCATCACTGACGGCGTGCTTGGCACAGAGCATCAGCTTCACGAGACGGTCGAGATCACGCAGGGCATCAACGACTGGTTCGAGACGGGATTTTACATCTTCACCTCCGCGCAGGCCAGCCAAGGCTGGCAATGGGTGGGCGATCACATTCGCCCGCGCGTGCGAGTGCCGGAAAGCTGGAAATGGCCGGTGGGCGTTAGCCTCTCCCTCGAGATCGGCTACCAGCGGTATCGGTTCTCAGCCGACACTTGGACAATGGAGATCCGGCCGATCATCGATAAGCAAGTCGGACGATGGTATCTGGCGTTCAACCCGGTTCTCGACCGTTCGTTTCACGGGCCCAGCGTGAGCCAGGGGCTGGTATTCTCGCCCAATGTTAAGGCGGGCTACGATATCACCAAGCAGGTCAATGCCGGCTTCGAATACTACGGCTCGGTCGGGCCGGTCACCGGCTTTCTTCCCATCCCGCAACAGGAGCAGGACATCTTCGCGGTGACGGACCTGAATGTCTCTCCCAAATGGGAATTCAATTTCGGCGTGGGTGTCGGTGTGACTGGCGCCACCGATCATTTGATCGTGAAGATGATCATCGGACGCCGGTCGGCAAAGCGCGGAACAAGGACTGAGGAGCGATTTGCTCCCTAGCTGTCCTTCGAGAAGAGAGATTTGAAAAAGGCTCTCAACTGCAAATGACGGCCAGGGCAGCGGGGAGTCGGGTTGAAGCTGATGATATCGGTTGAACGGTTC
>JASHRP010000441.1 GCA_030037375.1 Bryobacteraceae bacterium
TCGAAGCTCACGCGGACGTGCGATTGCGCGGCCAAATGATAGATCTCGTCCGGCCGCACCTTCTCGATGGTTCGCCGCAGCCCGGTGCCGTCCGTGACGTCTCCGTAGTGCAGGTGCAGGCGCACGCCGCGTTCGTGCGGATCGGCGTAGATCGGGTCCAGCCGCTCGGTGTTAAAGACGGACGCGCGGCGGATCAACCCATGCACCTCATAATCCTTGGCGAGCAGAAACTCCGCTAAAAAGGAGCCGTCCTGGCCCGTAATTCCCGTTATTAAAGCTTTTTTCATTCCGTTCTCAGACAAACTTGATCTTCCTCATCGCCTTGATCACCATGCGCAGCAACAGCGCTCCATGACTCCACCTGTGAATATTGGTTTCTCCGTAGGTGCGCTCGCCGTACCGTACCGGTAGATCGACGATCTTCAGATTGTACTTCGCCGCGCCGAATAGCAGATCGAAATCCCCGAATGGATCGATTTCTCCGAAATACGCGCGGTTGGCTGCGATTGTCTCATAATCGCGCTTGCTCAGCACTTTCGTGCCGCACAGAGTATCTTTTATGCTTTGGCTCAGCAGCCAGGTGAACGCCATGCTGAAGAACTTGTTGCCGATGTGATTGAAGAATCGCATGGCGCGATCCTCCATCGGATAAACCAATCGGACGCCGTTGACGAACTCGGCTTTTCCGGACCGCCAAGCTTCGTAAAAGCGCGGCAAGTCCTCCGGCGCCACGGTCAAATCCGCATCCAAAATCATCAACAGATCTCCACTCGCCTCGCGAAAACCTTTGCGTACGGCATCGCCCTTGCCTTTGCCGGGCTGTTTGAACAGGCGAGCGTTTACATCGGGCCGTTTGGCGATCTCGCGTTCCACCGCGCCCCACGTATCGTCCGTTGAGTTGCCCTCGACGAAGATCAACTCCGTTCCCGCGCCCATCTCGGGGACTCGATCGAAGATCTGAGGAATATTGCCTGCTTCGTTCCGCGCCGCGACAACCACACTGACCACCGGTTCCCGATCGATCGGCCGTGGCCTTGGCCGCGCGACAAACACGTTCGCCAGAGCGAACCATCGAAACGGAATTAGTTTGGCCAGATACTTGTTGGCGACCTGATGCACGGGCGGCGTCCAAAACGGCCACAGCACATCCACGGAGTACCGGATCATTTCGAGATCGGCAAGATAAAGAAGATTTTCGATATCGCCGGGAGCCAGCCAGTTCTGGGTCAACTGCGGTTTCGCCAACCCCAGCTTCTCCGCGACCTTTCGAGGAATCTCCCACAGCCGGCTATAAGCGTTCAGAATGACTCGCGTGCCGGGATGGCAGTGCCGGGCGATATTCTCGAAGACCTTCTGCACGTCCCATAGATCGTTCACCAGATCCAGGCAAACGATGTAATCAAAGGTTTCGTTCAGGTCGAAATCGTGCGCGTCAGCTTGTACAAAGTGCAGTTCAGGGTGACGCGGCCGCGCCAGATCCAGCATCGCGGGGCAAAAATCCACGCCTACTCCGTAACCCGGTTTAAGCGCGGCCAGAAGGTCGCCACGCGCGCATCCGACTTCCAGCACGCGCATACCCGGCGGAATTAAGAAGCTGTAGATCTCCGCCAGTCTTCTCTGGTAATAAGACCGCGGACCTTGCCAGCGCTCGAAGGTGCGCGCGAATTCGGTCCAGTACGCCAGGGACTCTTTTGTATGGGCGGCGAATTTCGAGGAATCGTCGGTCCCACGCTCGGCGTGGGAAACCTGCGTTCGAATCACTGCTCCTAGCGTAACAAGCGGTATCCAGATTGGCTACGAGCGTGCATGCAAATCGACCGGATGCCACTGGCACAAACCCGCCGCTTTGGCGCACTTGAATACGAAGAGACGTCGATCCTGACATTTCCCCACGGCTTGCCGGGCTTCGATGGGTGCACTCGCTTCACCGTGGTCGAGCGGCGCGAATTCGCGCCGCTCGTGTTTTTGCAAAGCCTGGACAAGTGGGATCTTTGTTTCTTCGCAGCGCCAATCGCGGCAATCGACTCTTCCTATGACCGGGCCGTCAGCCCTGAGGACTTGGAGCGCTTGGGCGGACCGGGAACATCCGACTCGGACTTGTTGTTCCTGGCTTTGCTCTGCGCGCCGGAAAATGGTCCGCTGACCGCCAACTTATTGGCGCCAGTAGTTGTGAACGTGCGCATTCATGTCGCAGTGCAAGCGGTTCGTGCCGACCTCCGATACTCCCACCGGCATCCGATCCATCCTTCCCCCGTTCCCGTAACGCAGCTAGAGGTTCAGCCATGTTAGTGATCCGCCGCCGTCCCGGCGAATCCTTGCTGATCGGTGAGGATGTCGAGATCGAAATCCTCGAAGCCTCTGGTTCGCAGGTCAAACTCGGGATTCGCGCTCCTCTCTCCGTAGGCGTAGTACGAAAAGAAATCCAGATTACGCGAGACCAAAATCTCGCCTCCGCCCAGGAGCCGCCGCCAAACATGCTGGCACGTTTGGCGAAGTCGCTCAAGAGCTGCTGACCGCCGCCGATAAGCCCGGTGTAGTCGAAGGTTGGGAAAGGACTCCCGGCCGAAAATTCAAGGAGAGAATCTGTGGCTTTTACTATCAATACTAATATTGCGTCGTTGCAGGCCCAACAATACCTGAACCAAACGCAAGCCTTCCAAAATCAAACCATCCAAGAAGTGACTTCAGGCGACCGGATTGTCAATTCCGGCGATGACCCGTCCGGCTTGGCGATCGCCAACTCATACCGGTCGAACGAAGCGGTTCTCACGCAAGGTATACAGAACGCCAATGACGGCTTGAGCCAGTTGCAGATCGCCGACGGCGGCATCAGCAATATTTCGCAGCTTTTGGACAGCGCCCGCACGCTGGCCACTGAAGCGGCGTCCGGAACCTTCACCGGCGACCGAAACGTGCTCAACCAGCAATTCCAGAGCGTGCTCCAGGAAATCAACCGCCAGGCTCAGGCGATCGGTCTGAACCAGGGCGGATCGATGGCCCAAGCGTTGAACGTATTCATCGGCGGCGGCCAGTCTTCCGGCGATATCACCGCAACCCAGAACGGCACCGTTTCGGTCAATCTCGCTAATTCCACCGTGGACGCCAAGAGTCTCGGTCTGGAAGGCGTGCAGGCTACCGGCGCGGCCGGAACCGACATCGGCGCAGGTTCGGCCACCAGCGTCGAAAACATCGTGAGCAATGGAACCAATCTCGCCTCCGTTTCCAACAACACCACCAACTTCATCTTCACTGGCCCTGGCTTTACGAATGCCGATGGGAGCGATCAGGTCGACGTTGCGGTGAATCTGAATGGCGTTACCGACACCGACACTCTAGTCACCGCGATCAACCAGGCGATCCAGAATGCGGGCAACGGCTCCACCCAGCAGGCCACTGCGTTCAAGAACGCCAACATCACCGCGTCCATCACCACCGACGCCGAAGGCCGCGAGCAACTAGCATTCAGCTCCGCCACCACGGCGTTCCAGGTGCAAGGCGCGGACCAAGTTTCCACGGCTCTGATGGGTAATTTTCAGACCGCCAACAGCCCGGTCGGTAACGTCGCCAACGTAACCGCCGCGGCCACGGCCGCTTTCGCGGCTCCCACCGGGACCGGGACAGTGACCGCCGGGGCAGCCTATGCCGCTCCCGCCGCGGATGAAACCGTCAACATGCGCATCACAGGCATGGGCCTAACGGGAACCCAGGGTGATCTTTCGGTAACTCTCAACACTACCGATACCACGGCGACTGACGCGGCTAATGAGATCAATACCGCCATCGCCGCTAACGCTGCCGTCGCCGCCACCGGGCTCACCGCTGTCAATAACAACGGCAGCGTCGAGCTCGAAAACACCAGCGGAGAAAGCTTCACCGTGCAGACCGCCGGCGACGTTTCGGGGGCCCTCGGCTTCGGAAGCTGGGCGAACAGCAACGGCGTCACACCTGGCGCTGGCGCCTTCGACTACAACTCGCTGACCGCAGCCGGCGCCTCCACGGCCAATACGCAAGGTGTGGAGATATCGCTCGACGGCGGCAATACCATCGATCTCGGTGTGTTGAATGGCTCGGCTACGCTGGCGACGGCGCTCGGAGCGCTCAACACCGCTTTCCAAGGCAACGCGGCCACGAAATCGGCGGGCATCGAAGCCGTCGATAACGCCGGCAATATCGAAATCACTTCGACCAGCGGTGAAAACTTCCGTCTAGGCTTCTACGGCGGAACGGGCGACGCGTTCGGCTTCGGCGATGCCAGCGCCAACGGTTCGGCCGCGTCCACCAACGGCGCGAACTCGGGCGCCACGGCTGCCCCTGCCACTGAATCGGTCAATGTGAGGATCCTAGGCATGGGTTTGAACGGCGCTCCGGCGGACGACCTGACAGTTTCGCTGACCAGCGCCGACACCGCCACCAGCATCGTGCAAAAACTGAACACCGCCATCGCGGCCAACGCGACGGTCGCCGCCACCGGCGTCCAGGCGGTCGACAATAACGGCACCATCGACTTCGTCAACAGCGCCGGGAACAGCTTCCAGGTGATGACCGCTGGCGACGTTGATAACGCTCTCGGTTTTGGGAGCTGGGCGAACAGCGCGGGTACGGGAGCCGGAACCGGCACCTTCAACTACAGCACGCTGACCGCGGCGGGCGTGTCCAACGGCGGGGTGAACCAGAACTTGCAGGTCTCGCTGAACGGCGGCGCCACCGTCAACCTCGGCAACCTGGCCGGCACTGGCGTGGAATCGACCGACATCGCCACGCTGAATGCCGCTTTCCAGGGCAACGCGGCCACGCGCGCCGCGGGCCTTGAGGCGAAAGACAACGGCAGCGGCAAGATTGAAATCACCTCCAGCAGCGGCGAAAACTTCCGCCTCAACTTCTACGGCGGAACCGGCGACGCCTTCGGTTTCGGCAGCACCAGCGGCGCTGGCGCCACTTCCGCCGCCGGGGCGACCAGCAACTACGCCGCCCCGGACTACATCAACTCCGCCGGCGCGCAGGAGAGCGTGAATTCCACCAATGGCGCAATCCCCGACGTCTATCAATTCACCCCGATCACCAACGCCGGGGCGAGTCAGACCCTTACCCTTACGGCCGTCGACGCCAACGGGAATCAGCATACGCTGAACATCGCTCTCAACTCGACCAATGCAGGCAACCTGGATCAGGCCGTCAACACCATCAATTCGGCCATCCTCGCATCCAACGACACGACCCTGGAGACGATGGCGGCGTTCAAACAAGAGAACAACGCCGGCACGGCTGAAGGGATCCGCTTCATGAGCGCGGCCACCAATTTCAGCGTCAGCTTGGGCGCTTCGCCGAACAATGTCGGCATTGCCGACGGCGTCACGGGACTCACCGGCGGCACGATTTTGGCCTCCCAGTCCAACGGCGCCGGCTCAACCGCCAACATCAGCAACGTGGCCTCGGCGGAGGCTGCCGTGAACGCGCTCGGCACCGCAGTGACAACGCTGGGCAGCGCGCAGGCGCAGGTCGGTATCGGTGAAAACAACTTCACCTACGCCATCAACCTGGCAAACTCGCAGCTCACCAACTTCCAGGCCGCCGAATCGCAGATTCGCGATGCCGACTTGGCGCAGGAATCGGCGAACTTGACCAAGTCGCAGATCATGCTCCAAGCGGGTGTGGCGGCGCTGGCGCAAGCCAACTCCGCTCCACAGGCGGTGCTGACCTTGCTGCAACATTAATCCTTCTCGTAGCCTCACTGGAAGGACTAGGGCCGGACTGTCCGAAAGGGCGGTCCGGCCCTTTCTCATATGGTGCGGCCCCTTCTTGAAATTAGGCCGCGATTCGACGCCTATGTTTTGTCGTGTGTTGGTGGCGAACGGGGTTAGGGCCGGTGGAACTCGAAGTACCGCCGGATCTGGCCGAGCCGGCCGCTATCGAAGGCTGCTTGACGCTGCAACTCGAGGAGGGCTTCTAAGACCCGCTGACCGGCCTCGATCACCTCGGCCGTGGGCGGCTCCCCTGCTGCGATCGCCGCCCGCCGGGCCTCGAGTGCACGAGCCACGCCCTCGAAATCGCCGGCTTGGAGAGCGGCGGCCGCCCGGCCGGTGGCTTCTGCGAGCGTCATTAGATCTGTCCCGGATCTTGGCCGTACAGTACCAGGCTCAAGCTTTGCAGGCTCCCGGTGAGTTCGGTCTGCTGCGATTGCAGCTCCGCGATCATCGCATCGGCGCTGGAAAGCTGCGATGCAAGGTTGTCCTGCATGGTCGTGAGCTGGCTGGTCAGCGTGGTGATTTGGCTCTGCAAGTCCTGATCCGTCTGGCTCAGACCTTGCGCTTCCACGGTCAGCAGTCCGGTAGTCGGATCGCTGAATTGCTGAAACGTCTGAGATGCTCCCACCAGGCCCGACGTCGCCGAACCGATGAAGGTGAACGCCGCGGTCAACTGCGCGTCCGTGAAACCGCTCACCGCGCTCGCATCGAAAGACGCCTGGCCATTGCTGCTGAAAGTGATCCCGAGGTCGGAAAGGCTTTGGATCGTTCCGCCAGGGTCTGTGTAGGCGGCGAACTGGTTCATCGCCTCCTGTAGTTGGGTGACCGACGTGTCGCCTGACAGCGCGCCCCCGGTCTGCCCTTCCTGAGCTTCCAGCGCGGTCAGCACGCCGTTGTAATTCGTCACGACATCTTGAAGCGCGGAGGTCAACTGAGTCGGATCGCTGGTGAGCGAAAGCGTCACCGGAGTACTGCTGGTGCCTTGAATGTTGAAAGTCAGCCCAGGAATTACGTTGTTGACCGTGTTGCTGGACTGGTCAACCGAAATCCCGTTCAATTCGAATTTCGCGTCCGCGCCCTGATTCGTGTCGGTCAGCCACTGCGTGTTGGCGCCGCCCGGATCGTCGATAATCTGCAGCGTGATGGCTCCCGTCGAATTCGCCGACACCGATAAATAATCACCGCTCGCGGTCGTTAGCACCGACGCCGTCACGCCCGCGTTGAGCGAATTGATCTCACTCGCCAGGCCCGTCAAGTTGTTGTTGGCCGAGCTGAGCGTGAACTTATATGGCGTCGTTCCGACCAACAGCTCCATGCTTCCGGTCGAGGAAACCGCGGTGCTCGTGGAATCCGCGTAGCCCTTCTGACTGGTTTCGCTCGCCGCCGAGGCCACCGAAGTGACCGAATTTATCGTATAGGTCGCGGCCGAAGTCGCGCCAGTATCGGTGGCGCTGACGACGCTCGAATCCGAGCTGGTGGCGCTCAGCGCCTCACTCGATGCCACCGTCCCCAGCGAGCTCAAGCTGCTCGCGAATCCCTGCACCGTCGATTGCAACTGCCCTAGCGCGCTTTCTTGGCTGAGCACAGTCGAATCCTGGTTTTGAAGTTCCGTGATCGGAATTTGCGCGATCTCGACCGCGCGGTTCAGCACGCTCTGCAAATCGCTGGAATACTCGCTTACGCCACTCAAGGTAACGGGCGCAAAAGGTGAACTACTCGACGAGGAACTCGTGGAGGCGGTGGAACTTCCAAGTGAGGCCGTACTTGTGCTCATATCATTCCTCGATCACCTCATCGGCATAAATCGAAGCGGCTTGAGAAAGGATAAATCCGCTCGTTCGCCGCGCCCCGAGCAGGTCTGGGGTACAATCGGTCCAATCCGATGGCCCTTTCCGCTGGGACCCGTCTCGGGCGATACGAGATCCTCGCGCCGCTCGGCGCCGGAGGAATGGGGGAGGTTTATCGCGCTCGCGACACCGCGCTTGACCGGGAGGTTGCCATCAAGGTTCTCCCGCCGCATCTGGCAAGCGATCCGCAAGCTTTAGCGCGTTTTGAGCGCGAGGCCAAATCGGTCGCCGCGCTTTCCCACTCGAACATTCTGGTGCTGTACGACGTGGGTGCGGACGCCGGGATTGACTACGCCGTCACCGAGCTTCTGGAGGGGGAAACATTGCGCGAGCGGCTGCACCGAGGACCAATTCCGTGGCGGAAGGCGGCCGAAATGGGAGCCGAGATCGCGGACGGGCTGGCGGCCGCGCACAGCAAAGGCATCGTTCATCAGGACATCAAGCCCGGCAATATTTTTCTAACCTCCGGCGGCCAAGTGAAGATTCTCGATTTCGGTTTGGCGCGAACGCGAACCGCGACCGCGCCGACCGATGTGACCGAGACGCTAACGTCGGCCGACGATCCTGCCGTGATGGGAACCATCGGCTACATGTCACCGGAGCAGGTGCGTGGCCAGAAGGCCGAGCCTGCCAGCGATATCTTCTCTCTCGGCTGCGTGCTCTATGAGATGGTCACCGGACGGCGCGCCTTTACCGGAAAATCGGCCACGGAGGCAATGGCGGCGACTTTGAAAGAAGACCCTCCGTCGGTCATGGATTCCGGAAAGCCGGTTTCCTCTGAGCTCGAACGCGTGGTCGAACGCTGCCTGGCAAAGGAGCCGGCCCAACGATTCGACTCAGCTCGCGATCTGGCCTTCGCCCTGCGGAGCTTGTCCAGCTCAGCCGCCGAACAGAGACCGATTCAGAGTCCCGTGCAGCCGCCTGTTTCATCTCGCATCTGGATCGGCGCGGGCGTCGCGGCGGTCTTGCTTCTGCTGCTTGGCGGGGGAGCCTATTATTGGCGGGCCCGAACGGGGCAGGGAATAAGTTCGCTGGCCGTGCTCCCGTTCGTCAATACCAGCGGGAATCAGGACGCCGAATATCTGAGCGACGGGATCACCGAGAGCTTGATCGATAGCCTTTCGGAGCTGCCGAACCTGAAGGTGATGTCGCGCAGCGCGGTGTTTCGTTACAAGGGCAAGGATACCGACCCGGAGAGCGCCGGTAAGGCACTGGGCGTGCGCGGGGTCCTGACCGGCCGCATCATGCAGCGCGGCGACGACCTTTCCATCAGCGCGGAGCTGGTGGACGCATCCGATGACTCGCTTATCTGGGGCGATCATTACAACCGCAAGCTCGCCGACGCTTTAGCGGTGCAGCAAGAAATCGCGAGGCAAATATCGGAAAAACTGCGGGCGAAGCTGGGCAGCGAAATGATGGCCAAGATGGAGAAGCACCAAACGGGCAATCCTGAGGCTTACCGGCTGTATCTAAAGGGCCGCTATTACGCGGCGAAGTTCGATTCCGCCGACCTGAAGAAAGGCCTGGATTACTTTCAGCAGGCCATCGCGGTAGATCCAAATTATGCCCTTGCGTACGACGGCCTTTCCTACTACTACCAGCTCGTCGAAGATCTGTTTGCTCCTCCGAATGATGTGATGCCGAAGGCCCGAGAAGCCGCTCAGAAGGCCATCGCTATTGACGACGGCATCGCGGAGTCTCACGTCCAACTGGGCGCCGACCTCACGTTCTATGACTTCGATTGGGCGGGTGCGGACAGGGAATTTAAGCGCGCGCTCGAGATCGACCCCAACTACGCTCCAACGCATGAATACTACTCCTGGTATTTGATCGCCGTGGGCCGTCCCAGCGAGTCGGTCGCGGAGGCCAAGCGCGCCGAAGAACTGGATCCGACGTCCGTCGAAATGGCTTCGCTTACCGGATGGTGGCTTTATTTTTCTCACCGCTACGACGAGTCCGCGGCCGAACTTCGAAAATGCTCCGACCTCGATCCCAATTACCCAGCGTGCTATTGGTTTCTAGGCAATACATACGCTCAGCAAGGGAAGCTTTCTGAAGC
>JASHRP010000442.1 GCA_030037375.1 Bryobacteraceae bacterium
ATCGGAGACGCAGGCGCAACCCGCCTGCCAGTCCGCCGCATGCTCCAATATTACCGGATTATCAGCAGGTTAGAGATGGATACGGAACGGGATGACTGCGCCGGACTGTCCGGTCCTGGGAACGGGTTGTGCGGTTTTTGGAGCGGGAGACGGGATTCGAACCCGCGACATCAACCTTGGCAAGGTTGCACTCTACCAGCTGAGTTACTCCCGCGCGAGGGAAGCACCAACCATTCTGCCCCGGCGTGTCCCGCATTGTCAATGACGGCGGGGTGGTGGGACCTGTAGCGGATCCCGCACCCACTACTGGCCGTTTGAAGCCTGAGGAAAGTTCGAGGAAAACTGGATTTCGGCAGGATTGCCACTGATGGGAGATCGGAGTAGTATTGAAGGCCCATGGAACGCGAGTTGGTCCGTCGCATTCTAAAGGAACGGTTACAACGGGCGCAAGAGCGGCGCTCGGCCGCAGCCAAAGAGTTCAATAATGCAGTGGGGATTCCCAGCGGGATACCTCATTCGTGTGGCGCTGGACTTGTGCGGGCGGCGAGCCAGGAGTATCGCCGGGCCTTGAGGGACGTTCAGAAGGCAATACAGGAGCAGAATGACTTCGAGCTCCGGGATGTGGCTCCCAAAGACCTTGGCCAAAACGACCTTGATCAGGAGGAAGGCGAAGCCCCACTCGGGGAATCTAGGGGCTAAAATCGATCCTCGCTGGCCTGTCGATTTCCCGGAGAATCCGAGTGGAAGAAGTAGGAAAACGAGTCGTAACTCAAATGTTTTACTAGCCGGAAACCAGGGTCATTTGCCTTACAAGTCATTGATTTATAAGGATACAAAATTTGGAATTTTCCTCTTCCCAGCCCGGAGTTTTGTGCTATGCTGATTTCCGCACCTCAGCAAGCTTTCAATAACACCCCACCGCTGGTGAGAGGTTGGGTTGAGTCGTAGGGAGTTTGTCAGGTAGCCGTGGGATCCCCCGAACATACTTGAGTTGTGTTTTCCACAGACTGTGCAAAGTTTGTGGGAATCGTGTGTCCGGGAATTTTGGACGGGCGTGGGAGGAGAATCGTGCCTTTTGAGACACAGGCTGGATTGGCGGTTGCGGTTGAGGCCCCGGATATGTGGCAACGCATCAAAGCCAACTTGGCGTCGCGAATGACGCCTCAGGCATACCAGAACTGGGTGATGCGGACGGAGTTGGAAAGCCAGGACAATGGATCGTTAAGGGTCCTTGTGCCGGATGAGGTTACCAAGGATTTCCTGGAGCAGGAGTATAGCGATGAGGTTCGAGGGAGCATCCGGGAGCTCGATCTTCCAGTTCGCAGTGTGGTTTATTTGACTTCGACGGGGCGCGTGACGATCTCTGACAATTCCTCGGCTGAGCCGGTGTTTGCCTCGGCGTCTGGCCAGTTAAATCCTAGGTTTCGCTTCGAGAATTTTGTGGTCGGCTCTTGCAACCAATTTGCGCATGCCGCTGCAAGGGCGGTTGCTTCCTTTCCCTCGCGAAGCTATAACCCGTTGTTCCTTTACGGCGGGGTCGGAATGGGCAAGACCCATTTAATGCATGCCATCGGGCGAGCGCTGCTGGAAGGCTACCCGGGCATGCGTGTCGTGTACACATCGAGCGAACGATTTATGAACGAGATGGTCGCGTGCCTGCGCGCGAATCGGATGCCCTCCTTCCACCGGCACTACCGCTCCGCCGACGTGCTGCTGGTCGACGACGTCCAGATCCTCGGTGGCAAGGAACGGATGCAGGAAGAATTCTTCCACACCTTTAATGAGCTTTACGATCATCAGAAGCAAATCGTGATCTCGAGCGACGCCGCGCCGAAAGCGACTTCAGGTCTGGTGGAGCGCCTCAGATCGCGCTTCGAATGGGGTTTGATGGTCGACCTTCAGCCGCCGGACCTCGAAACGAAGATGGCGATTCTGGACAAGAAAGCGGAGATGGAAGGCGTCACGCTACCGGAGGACGTGCGGATTCACATCGCGACAAAAACGAAGTCAAATGTTCGTGAGTTGGAAGGCGCCCTGGTGAAGCTGATCGCTTACTCTTCCGTGACGAACACACCCATCACGTTAAGCATGGCGCAGCAGGTGCTGAAGTACCTGATTCCGGGAAGCGAGCGGCGTATCACCATGGAATCCGTCATTCGAACGGTCGCGGATCACTTCCAGCTCCAGCCCACTCAGTTAAAGCAAAAGTCCAATACACACGCCATCGCCTATCCGCGCCAGATTGCCATGTATCTGATCAAAGAACTGACGCAATCGTCACTGCCCGAGATCGGCCGCGTGTTCGGCGGCAAGCATCACACCACGGTTCTGCACTCGGTTCAAAAGATCGACGGCCTGCGCCAGAAAGACCCAGATCTTAACAGGTTGATCCACAAGCTAATGGATTCAATCCATTAAAGTTATGGGATTTATCCACACCGGGGTCTCCGTTGGCCTGTGAATCGCTCTGGATGATCCCTCTTGATGCCGATGCATCCTCATCCAGCATCCCTGTTTCTCACATCCGATCGTGACAGTAACCCCCCAGACTTGCTATAATTTAGAAAGAAATTCAACGTTTCAACAGCCCCTATGAATCCTAGTCTTATCTAGATCCTTAATTACACAGTAGATCTAGAAAGAATCGCTCAGACGAGGGAACCAATGGAATTCACCGTAAGCAGGGCAGACTTGGTCCGCGAACTCAACCTATCTCAAGGTGTCGTTGAGAAGAAGACCACGATTCCGATTTTGTCGAACGTGTTGTTGGAGGCGGACGGCAGCAAAATTGTTCTTACTGCCACGGACTTGGAGCTAGGAATTCGCTGCTCTTGTGCCGCTCGCGTGAAGAAGAGTGGAGCGGGGACTGTGCCGGCGCGGAGACTGCTAGATTACGTCCGCTTGCTTCCCGACGGCGACGTGCAGGTGAAAATTCAAGAGAACCATTGGGCGAACTTAGTCTCCGGGAGATCGAAGACCAGAATCGCGGGAATGTCGCGCGAGAGTTTTCCGGAGTTGCCGAAGATGCCTGCGCCGCTGGCGGAGATTCCTTTGGGCGTACTGGCGTCAATGATCGGTAAAACCGTGTTCGCAATCTCGAATGAGGAATCGCGCTTCACGTTGAATGGAGCGTTGCTGGTGCTCAAGAAGGGCGGACTTGTGATGGTCGCCACGGATGGGCACCGGCTGGCAATGATCGAAAGCTCCGCGGATTTACCGGGCGTCACTGGAGCCTACCGGGCGCTTCTGCCACGCAAGGCGATGGTCGAGATTCAAAAGCTGGCTGGCGATGGCCC
Source organism: Bryobacteraceae bacterium (assembly GCA_030037375.1). Lineage (GTDB taxonomy): Bacteria > Acidobacteriota > Terriglobia > Bryobacterales > Bryobacteraceae > Palsa-187. The sequence continues at coordinate 3,297 of JASHRP010000442.1, forward strand.
CAGCGAGGCAGTGGTGAAATTCGCCGGCGATGAGAATCATCTGTTCTTCGAAGTTGGCGAACGTTTGTTGCTCAGCCGCAAGCTCACCGGGAACTTCCCCGACTATGAGCGAGTGCTTCCGAAGGAGCAGCCTTTATCGGTCAGTCTCAATCGCGAGGAACTCAAGGGCGCGATTGAGCGCGTGGCTCAGTTTTCCGACGAGCGCTCGCGTGCAATTCGTTTGACTGCCGCGGCCGGCGAGTTCAAAGTGCATTCGTCGGTTTCGGAGACCGGAGAGAGCGAAGAGAGCATCCCGATCGAGTATGACGGAGCGTCGACTGAGATCGGCTTCAATGCCGAGTACATCCTCGACTTCCTCCGGGCGGTTTCGGATGAACAGGTCAACTTTCTGTTCAAGGACGCGCACAGCGCGGGCGAGCTGCAACCAGGCGGCGAGAAATCCGGTCACTACCGTTACGTGATCATGCCGATGAGGATCTGACCGCTTTTGGGACTGATTTAAAAAGTTTCTAATGTCAACGTACGACTCAACAAGCATTAAAGTGCTGGAGGGCTTGGAAGCCGTCCGGCTCCGTCCGGCCATGTACATCGGATCCACCGGTGAAGCAGGTTTGCATCACTTGGTGTACGAGGTTGTGGACAACTCAGTGGATGAAGCTCTCGCGGGCTACTGCACTGAGATCAACGTTACGATTCACGAAGACGATTCGCTGACGGTTGTCGACAATGGCCGCGGCATTCCTGTCGATCTTCACGCCGAAGAAGGCGTTTCGGCCGCCGAAGTGGTGATGACCAAGCTCCACGCCGGCGGCAAATTCGATTCCAACAGTTACAAAGTCTCCGGCGGCTTGCATGGAGTCGGCGTGAGCTGCGTCAACGCGCTCTCGGAGCGGCTGGAACTGGAAATCTGGCGCGATGGCTTCACCTGGGAACAGGAGTACTCGCGCGGCATTCCAAAGGCGCCTCTGGCGAAGGCCGGGAAAGCCGGCCGGCGCACCGGAACCAAGATCACCTTCAAACCGGACTCGTCCATCATGGACGCGACGAAATTCAACTTCGACACGCTGGCCACGCGTCTGCGCGAACTGGCGTTCCTCAACAAGGGCCTGACGATCACGCTCGCGGATGAGCGCGAGGAGCCGGCGCGTTCGTCCGAGTTCCACTTCAGCGGCGGCATTGCCGAGTTCATCCAGCATTTGAACAAAGGCAAGAATGTTCTGCACGACAAGCCGATCTACTTCGAAGGCGAACGCGAGCTTCCCAACGGCGGCACGCTCACCATGGAGGTCGCGCTTCAGTACAACGACTCATACAGCGAAACGGTGTTCAGTTTCGCAAACAACATCAACACCGTCGACGGAGGCAGTCACCTATCGGGATTCCGCAGCGCGCTGACACGAACCATCAACGCCGCGGCTCAATCCGCCGGACTGTTCAAGGATGTTAAAGAGAATCTGACCGGCGACGACGTTCGCGAGGGCCTGACCGCCGTGGTTAGCGTGAAATTACCGCAGCCGCAGTTCGAAGGGCAGACCAAAGGCAAGCTCAACTCCGACATTCAGGGCTACGTCGTGCAGTTGATCAACGAGAAGCTGGGCGAGTTTTTCGATAAGAGCCCATCGGTGATGCGCAAGATCGTTACCAAGGCGATCGACGCGGCGCGCGCTCGAGAAGCGGCGAGGAAGGCGCGCGATTTGACCCGCCGTAAAGGCGCGCTCGATTCCGGCGGATTGCCGGGAAAGCTCGCCGATTGCCAGGAGCGGGATCCGGAGCGATGCGAGCTCTTTCTGGTCGAAGGCGAATCGGCCGGAGGCACTGCGAAGGGCGGCCGCGACCGGCGATATCAGGCGATCCTTCCCCTTCGAGGAAAGATCCTCAACGTCGAAAAAGCCCGCTACGACAAGATGCTGGGCCATGAAGAAATTCGCGCGATGATCACCGCGATCGGAACCGGAATCGGCAAGGACGATTTCGATGCGACCAGGCTGCGCTACGGCAAGATCATCATTATGACCGACGCGGACGTGGACGGCTCCCACATCCGCACGCTGTTGCTTACGTTTTTCTTCCGCCACATGCAGGAGTTGATCAAGCGTGGGAACATCTTCGTGGCGCAACCTCCGCTGTATCGCATCAAGCGCGGCAAGAGCGAGAAGTACATCAAGGACGACAAGGAATTCACGCGGGAGATCCTGCGCCGGGCGACGGAGAATCTGAAAGTCGAGCTTTCGGACAAAACCATCCTCGAAGGCGCCGAGCTGCGCAATTTTCTGATGCAGCTCGACGAGTTTCAGGTGACTTGGCGAAGGCTGGAACGGCGGCTGCGCGATCCTCGCGTGGTGGAAGTTTTGGCCAAGCCGGCCCTGACGCTTGACCACAAGGCCGACTTCACCGAGGAAAGCAATCTAAGGGCAGTTTACGAGGAGTTGAGGGC